>CAYZAZ010000107.1:0-1539 GCA_964476545.1 uncultured Gammaproteobacteria bacterium | reverse complement strand
GAGCTAATTAAAGTTTCGTGTTGGTTTTTTTATCTTTTCGATACCTAATTGAACGCATTTGGATTGAATACGCAACGTCACTCTCCGGCACCACTAACCCTGCAACATCTATGGCGAGTCAGTACTATTCGCGTACCATCTTCTGGATATTTTTAATGCTTTGTTCTTGACAATTGACTAAAATTCTACTAAAATCAGTAAGGAATATGAATGATATTAAGCAATATTTTGAAAGAGAAGCGGAAATAAAAATTAAGAAATGGCTTGCACATGGTTATATTGTTGCTTTGATAGGACCAAGGCAGGTTGGTAAAACAACCTTGATTCGCAACATAGCCAAGGAGTTAAACCTGCAGACTTTTTATTATAATTTTGACGACGCGCTGCTTCGGGGACGTGTACACCGTGATTTTTATTTTCTTCAAAAGGATATGGAATCCAGCCTGGGAGTGTCTTTAGACAAACTCCGTAAAAATATATTTGTCATCATCGATGAAGCTCAAAAAGAACCATCTATTTTTGATTATATAAAAATCGTGCATGAAAAATATGGGACAAAAATAAAAGTAGCAGTTTCCGGATCATCTTCCCTTGAACTGCAAAAAAGATCGTCAGAATCTCTGGCCGGAAGATGCGAATATGTGTATCTTTACACGCTGTCAATTACAGAAATTATTACGGCAAAACTTGGAATAAAAAGCAAAATTTCTTTATTTGACACTATTTTTGATTCGGATGCACATCTCCTTCAAAGGGAAAATGCTCAATTTTATCCGGAAAACATGAATCTTTATGAATTATTACAGGAGATATTGGTTTTTGGTTTATTGCCTGGAGTATGGACAAAACCCAAAAATGAAAGGTTTGATTATGTACGAAGCATTGTTTCTTTATATTTAGACAAGGATATTCGGGCCGCGGGATTGGTAAAAGAATTGGAAAATTTTCAACACTTGCTGGAAATCTTAAGTTATCAGGTTGGATCCGCCTGGAATTTATCACATTTGTCAACGCAGATTCAGATATCTGTAAACACCTTACGGGCCCACAGGTCTATTTTGAAAAACACTTTTGTTTTGAATTTTGTTTATCCATATAGTAAATCTCCGCAAAAAGGCGTTGTGAAAAGCCCAAAATGTTATTTTTACGATATTGGGGTAGCCAATTATTTGGCCGGCCGCGAAAGAATTGAAAACATTTTTGACTCTAAATCATCCGGAGGAATTTTTGAAAACATAATAATAAAAAGTTTTGAAGCATGGAATTCCAATCAAACAATTGCCTGTAAAACATATTTTTGGCGGAACTACGAAGATCGTGAGATTGATTATTTAATTGAAAAGGCAGGAAAAATTGTTCCGATTGAAATTACTTTATCCAAAGAGGTCGTTCAAAAAAAAATTTCCAATCTTGAATGTTTTATGAAAGAAAAAAAGTGCGATGTTGGATATATTGTCTATACAGGTGAGTTGCAGAAAATTAAACTTCAAAACTCAAAAACTATTTTTTGCATCCCCTGGTATCTGTGGCAGTAATGCG
>CAYZAZ010000106.1:0-1552 GCA_964476545.1 uncultured Gammaproteobacteria bacterium | reverse complement strand
CGATATGTATCGGGGTCCTCGCAATGACAATTTTTTGTATCTCTGTGCAAAAATGGAAAGTGAAATTGTTGCGTTTACCTCACAAGATCAAAAAGAATATCTCGATCAATATCATTTATCAGACACTGGCCTAAACCGCCTTATAAAAAAATCTTATGAAACATTAGGATTAATTTCTTTTTTAACAGCAGGAACAATTGAAGCCCGCGCCTGGACAATCAAAAAAGGCACGCTCGCTCCGCAAGCCGCCGCCACAATTCATACAGATTTTGAAAAAAAATTCATCAAAGCCGATATAATCACTTATGAAAATTTCGTTACCTCAAGCGACTGGGTTAAAGCTCGGGAAATTGGCAAAGTTATCAGTGCCGGACGAGATTATGAAATGAAAGATGGTGATGTAGTCGAATTCAAGATCGGCGCGTAGCTTTCTTCTTTTTTTTCACTAAATATACATTCTTCACATCGCTCACATGATTAGCCAAAATCATTTTCATATAAGATTGATACGGAACATCTTGCCTATTTGCATCCATTTTAATTTTATTTAAAAGCCAGGAAGGCAACCTTAAACTTATTGATTCTGTTGAAAACCGAAGATTAGGAAAAGAAAGTTTTACCGGCTCAAGATCATGTAGAAATTCAGTCAAATCATGTTTTGACCAAAATTCTCTCTCATCATCTTCTGATTTAAATGTTGGAATATGCTTTATTTTTTTCATAATTATTTATTAATTAATAAACTGAATAATATATTTTTCTTTCTTTTTTACTTGCAGCCCTGGCTGATATCACTCGAATTTTTTCTTTTCTATAAGTAAAAACTATTTTTAATATTCTATCTTTTTCTGAAAAACCTATTGCATACCAACGTATTTCTTGAGCTGAGTGCGCATTGTCTCTAAAATAAACAGGTTTATCACTAAAAATTTCTTCTGTTTCTTTAAACTTAACATTATGTTTTTTTTCATTCTTATATTTATTACCTTCATCCCAATCAAAAGCAAAAATATCCTTATCCACTAAAAACTTTCTTATAACAAATTGTTTCATGTGTATATTCTTATAATATACAAATTTAAATACTTTTTGTCAAGAGAGAGATACTACTTCGGTTAAATTAAGTACCATGGCCACGCTTACGAACCGCGTAGGTTCGTAAAGACTGGCTTAAATATCGGATGTAGGCTCTAGGAAAGCGTAACGCAGAAAAAAAGGAAAAAACTATTCCCTGCCAACCATCAAGAATTCCTTTATGGCGAAAAGTCGTTAATAAAAACCAACTGATTGGTTTTGCAAACAGCCAATCAATAGTAATTTTCAAATATAACACGTAGCACATAGCACGTAGCATTAATTCCTTATTCTCTGTGTTATGTGTTACGTGTTCCATGTTACGTTTTAACTCTTGTGATAAATGTTCAATGTATCGACTATTTCTTTCCAAATATCTTTTAAAAGTTGGCGAATCATAATGCAATAGTGGATTTTGCAACCAACCAATTTTTCCATCAACTTCCGCGGCACAAAAAATGGTTTTCCGATAATTACC
>CAYZAZ010000105.1:0-1591 GCA_964476545.1 uncultured Gammaproteobacteria bacterium | reverse complement strand
CCACGGAAAAATATTTAGCCTTTGTCAAAAAATCCGAAGCCGCTCCGGCCAAACTAGAAGAACTCTAAAATATCTATAGCAAATTCGCCGGGGTTTTTACCGTTATCGGTAGTTTTTTAAAATCCTGATCGTAGCTGACTAAAATCATTTTCTTGGGTAGCTGAGCCGCAATCAAACAATCGCTTAGCTTTACCCCAAATTGCCGGTAAAATTTTAAGGCTTGGTTAAAATCGGTTTTTTCGATCAAAGTCAAATTCCGGGTTTTTAAAATTGCTTCTAGGTCTCTTAAAACTTCACTTCTTTTAATCTTGTAAACCGAGCTCAAAACGTAATTAATCTCCAGCATGACTATTGTCGAAGTATAAACGCGCCATTTACCCGCCTCAACTTGAGCAATTAATTCACGACAATCTTTGGCTTGTTCATTATCTTCCAGAATAAACCTTAACCAGATATTGGTATCCAGAAAAAGCTTCTTCATAACTGAGAATAGTCGATTCTCTCCCGGATTTTATCTAAATTAATCCGTTTTTTAGCCGCCAGGGCTTTATATTTCCCTGCCAGCCGCAACACCGTACTTGGCTGCGGCGTTATTACTAAACTTTTATTTTTAACTTCCAATTTCGCCTGAACCGGATTAACTAAATCAAGCAATTCCCGAATTTTCTCGGGAATGTATATTTGCCATTGTTGTGTAATCGTTATTGTTGTATCCATAATAATAATGTACATTAATAATGTTATCTTGTCAATTTATTCTCTTATTAGTTCTTCTATCCATTGTGGATGTTGTTTGTCAGGAAAAATCATTTGTAGGCCCGGCAGGGATCGAACCTGCGACTCCCAAGGTATAAGCTTGGTGCTCTACCGCTGAGCTACGGGCCTGAACAAAAGTATTATACCAATTCCGCAGGCCGTCTCACCGTTAATCCGTCAATTGGCCGAAAATGCTTCAGATTATCGGTAATTAGCTCCAAATTATTTTCCATCGCCGCGGCGGCAATCAAACAGTCAAAATACGTTATTCCGAATTTTAAATATCTTTTTTCTAATATTTCCACCGCTTTCTGATTAATCCTGGCAGAACCCCAATCAACCGCAAATAAACTCACCAGTTTTTTGATCTGCTCTAACTCTTTTTTATTCCTGGCTCCCTGAATTAATTCGGCTAGGCTAACACAGGAAATTTTCAATTGTTCTTTTTTATTAATAAAGTCCAAGGCGGCTGTTTTCCCCCGCAAATGATTGATTAAAACCGTGGTGTCAATCAAATATTTTGCCATAGCGCCTGCTGGACGATTGTCTTAATTTGTTTACCCACGCATTACTATCAATCATATCCCGCCTGTTTTTCCAGATTCCGAAACTGTCTTTGAGAATTTTTGCCTTTTTATTAACGGCTAAATTTAAATTAAAAGGAGAAATTAAAGCTTTCACTTTGCCGAATTTGGTCACCAAAAACGATTCGCCGGCTACCGCTACCCGGTCAATGATATCCGCTAAATTGTCTCTCGTGTCCTTAATCGAAACACTGGTATAGTCCATATAAGTAAAATATATTACAAAGTTTAAACTTTGTCAATAGTTACAA
>CAYZAZ010000104.1:0-1682 GCA_964476545.1 uncultured Gammaproteobacteria bacterium | reverse complement strand
ATATGAACGTTTAAGTTCTCCTAAGTTCAACATTAAAGAACAGGTTAAAAAATTTTTACAATCAGAAAACGCAAAAATTGCGGCTTGTGGAACATGTTTGACAATTAGAAAACAAAACAGCAGTCAAGAATGTCCGGCAGGTGGGATTGAAGATTTATATAGTTTAATTATTAATTATGATAAAGTTATAACTTTTTAAAAAAACTATGGACTTTGACTATACCGTAACAACGGAAAAAACATTCGGTGAAGCTGTGGCTGCAGTTGAGCAAGAAACAAAGAAGGTTGGTTTTAGGGTTCTTTATACCCACGATGTTACCGCTACGTTAAAAGAGAAAGGTTTTCAGATTGAGCCCTTCAAGATTATTGAAATTTGCAATGCCAAAAGTGCATATGCGATACTTAAGGCTGATATAAAAATTGGGTTATGTTTGCCGTGTAAGATAAATATTTATATTAAGGACGGACAAACTTTTATTTCCGGTATGAGGCCGATCATTTTGTCCCAGTTTTTCCCTCAAGCAAACCTTGGTAATTTACCGAAAAAAATTGACCAAATAATTCAAAATATTATTAATAATTCCAAATAAAAATATGAGAAAAATTATAATGTTGGGAATAATAGCTCTGTTAGTATTTTTAGTTACATCGAAAGTATTAGTTGTTTCGGCTCAGGGTATGATGGGTTATTTTAATTCTTCAATTGATAAAGCAACAATACAAGATCAACAAGCAGAAGAACAGGAAGGTAAAGTTTTGTTAAACAACCTCGCCAACAAAACCACTACTTGTCCTAAACTTAGTAATGCCGACTTTGAAAAGATAGGTGAATATTTTATGGGACGCTCGATTGGTAATACTCAAAGACATATTTCTATGAATGAAATGATGAAAAGAATGATGGGTGAAAAAGGCGAAGAACAAGCACATCAAGCCATGGGTAAACGGTTGAGCGGTTGTGATGCTTATGCGGCTTTTCCGACACAAGACGCCGGTTTTTTACCGATGATGGGAATGCTCGCTGGGTCAACTGGCATTATGGGAAATTTTTACGGAAGCATGATGAATAACGGTTGGGGTCTTTTTAGAGGACTAACTTGGATTCTTATAACAATCTTTTTAATACTCGGAATAATATATTTTTGGAAAGGTATAAGTAAGAAAAAATAATATTTACATTACTTTTCACCTACCGTTATAAGAGTAAAATAAAGAAAAGTTGATTGTTCGATTTTAGTTAGACCAATTTTTTTATAAAGGTCAGCCATTTCCTGATTAGTTAATCTAAATACTTTTCCTTCATTGTGATAAATATTTTCAACTTTAAAAAGTAGTTTACGAAGCAACCCCTCAATACACATATCTAAAATTAGAAGTTTTCCGCCAGGTTTTAATACTCTCACCATTTCTTTTGCTGATTGAAAAGGGTCGGGGTGATGATGAAAAGAACTAGCACAAGTAACATAATCAAATGAATTATCTTTGTACGGCATTTTAACTGCTGAACCCAGAGTTATTTTTACACTCGGTTCATTTTCAAATTTTTTATTGGAGACCTCTACCATCTTGGGGGTAATATCAAGTCCGAATAATTTCATATCATTATTTAAAGCAAGTAAATTTTTTAATAATATTCCAGATCCACAACCAACGTCGAGAAGTGAAGAATATTTCTGAGGGTT
>CAYZAZ010000103.1:0-1710 GCA_964476545.1 uncultured Gammaproteobacteria bacterium | reverse complement strand
TAGTGATGCAATAGTTCACTTTACTACCTGCCTCTCTGACAGTTTGGGCATTATTAACTACACTGGTGGCTGTGGATATATGATCCTCAATGATTAACACATGACTGCCTTTTTTTAAATAACCTTCGATTTTATTACCCTTGCCATATGTTTTGGTCGTAGGCCGAACATAAATTAGAGGTAAATTTAACCGGTCAGCAATTAAAGTTCCTTGAGGTATGGCTGCTGTTGCTGTGGCTGAAATCCAATTAAATTTTGGTTTTACTTTGATGCTTTTAATAGCTATTAAATAATATTTGACAATTTTGTTACGAGCTTGAGGATAAGATAAAATTACTCGATTGTCTAAATAAATTGGACTTTTAATACCTGAAGTGTATGTATAGGGAGGATTAAAGCGAAAAGTGACCGCTTTGATATCTATAAATAGTCGGGCAATTTTTTGAGCAATTTTCTGGTTATATAATTGATACATAAAATTCTCCTCCCGCGTCATCCCCGCGGAAGCGGGGATCTAGATTCCCGATCAAGTCGGGAATAACAATCTATAAGAAAAACTTAGTTTATTTTCACTCGCGATATTTATTAATTTCTGTTTTTAATCTTAAAGTAGCTTTCTTTGGATCATCAGCAAAAATTATTCCTCGAGATGAATTAATAATCATACCAGTTCCTTTTGAGTTTAACCCAACTTTAACGGTTTTGGCAATGTCACCACCTTGGACCCCAATTCCGGGAATTAACATGGTCATATCCCCAACTATTTGCCGAATTTCAGCCAATTCTTGAGGATAGGTAGCTCCCACTACCAATAAACAATTTTTATTTTTATTCCATCTCTCAATGACATTTTTAGCAATAATTTGGTAAAGTTTAATGGTTTGGTTTCCGGAATCAAAAGTCAAATCCTGAAGTTCACCTGCTCCTGGATTTGAAGTTCTGCACAAAATAATAGAACCTTTATCACGTCTGTTTAAAAATGGCCTTAAGGCTTCTTCTCCTAAATAAGCATGTAAGGTGATAGCATCAACCTGCAGGTAGTCAAATGCAAATTGCGCATAGCCTTTGTTGGTTGAACCGATATCAGCCCTTTTGGCATCCAAAATAATAGGGACATGAGGATATTTTTGCTTTAAATAATCACAAGTTAATTTGAGGTCTTTAATCCCGTCTGCGCCTCTGGCTTCATAAAAGGCACTGTTGGGTTTATATGCACAAACCAAGTCATAAGTTGCATCAATAATTACCCTATTGAATTCAAATTGCGGGTGCTTAAATTTTAAGAAAAGTTTAGGAGTTTTATCAATATCGCTATCTAATCCCGCACAAACTAATGAATTACTTTTTTTAACAATCAAATCAAGTTTTCGTTGAAAAGTCATTATTATATTTTTGATAAATCTTTATATAATTAATTTACGAGGGTAGAAGTTGTTTTTTATTGGTTAACCAAAGTTTTTCCAATCTAAATGCCACCACTTCCAGAAAAATTAAAGAAGCGATTTCGAAAACCGAAGCTAGCGCAGGCCTTTCCGGAACACCAATTAGTTCGCGTAACTGATAAATATTACCCAACCTTTTAGGTAATTCGGCTGGTATCAATATTATGGCATTAGATAATTTTGTTAAAGAAGAATTAATTGTAGCAGTTAAACATATTACTTGTCCGCGCATCACCCGACAAATTTTTACGGTTTCCAGAACGGTTTT
>CAYZAZ010000102.1:587-1718 GCA_964476545.1 uncultured Gammaproteobacteria bacterium | reverse complement strand
AAAATTAGTGTCCATCTTTTCACGTATCCATTATAGGACAATTCTATGGAATTGTCCTATAATTCATTGGTTATTAATTTTTCTCGGTATTCTTTACCACTCTCTTCTATTTCGCTTGAAAAGAAAGTCTCGTTACCAATTCCCATTTCCGCAAAAACTTTTTTCATTTAAATATATGAAGTCCTGACTCCTTATATATCAGTTTCGCAATTTGTAGGATTTTACGGCAATGATGAGGAGGGAGATAAGGAGGAAAAGGATGCTGACAAACCACGTGATGATTTCGCGGTCAATGGTGGGAGTTGCGAACGAACCGTTTCCTTGCGTTGGGGTGAGGGTAATCAGAATAGCGCCAAGTGGGATAGCCAGGAGAGCGAATCGGGACCATGTTTTGAATACTTCCTGGCGGAGGAAGAAAAAGCTAATACTAATTAAAAAAATACAAGCAAATCCTAAAAATAAAGGTTGCCCAACTCCTTCAATAATGTGCGCAAGGCATCCTGTGTCGGTTTCGGAAATGCATAGTTTTAACCCAATAACAGAATTTGCAGAAGTTATAAACCAACCCACACCAAAAAAAATGGCTGAAATTATTGTTAATATTAAATTTGATTTTCTTTTCATATAGATGTTTTAATTGTTTCGATAATTTGTAAAATATTTATTGCCACAGTAACGTCTAATTTTTTACCCGAGATTGCTTTGATTAAGTTTTCAAGATCGGTAAGTTTTTTTCACATATCCCGAGGTTAATTCACATATCCCGAGGTTAAACCTCGGGAGTTAGCCATTTATGAGATATCTGAATGTCATCTAACTATGACCCGCGAAAAACGACTAAAAGCTTACTGATTAACCATCCGACCAACCAACCGGCTGCGGCTAAGGCGAGGTAGAAGTACCAGTGAGTGAGGTCGAATTTAATTATGAACCATGCAACTGGCAAAAGCAGAACCCCCACCCACCAGTACTTTTTCTTGTCGCCAAAGGCGGTGAAGAGAAGAGGTGGGAAAAATGTGAATGCAACAAAAAAACCGATCATAACATTGCCAAGCATGGCGTAACCTGCAAATAAACCACTTGGGTTACCAACGGGCCAAAAATAATTATATAGTTTAAAAAATTGTTCAA
>CAYZAZ010000102.1:0-577 GCA_964476545.1 uncultured Gammaproteobacteria bacterium | reverse complement strand
ACCGGTTCCAAAAAATCCACTTGTTGTCCCAAAAAATAACCCGTAAATTTTTATATAAAAATAATCTGCACTAGCAAAAGAAGCCAATAAGCTTAATGCGAACAGTCCTATATTTTTCAGTATTTTCATATTATTGAGTTAATGTCTTCTATGAGTAAATTATAACCATTTTGATTTATAAAACCTTTATTAAGACCGTCCGACAAAGTCTTTTTTATCAATTTCTGTATGTCTTTTGGCTAATTCCCGAGGTTGAACCTCGGGAATTAGCTTCGGACAGACCTGTCTTGGCCATGATTTAACAATGTCTAAAACAAATCCTCGCTTTTCTCTTTTATTTTATTTTTTCTATATTGTCTAAAGAGGCTATAAATGAACCACATTGCACCAACATAGAAAGTTGCAACGACAATGTTATATCCTATTGATCTTTCAATCGAGAGCTCGTATTTAAACCCTAAATTCTCTTCAAATAAATTAGTAAGGGATATAAAAGTGGACAAAGCCCCAAAAGCAAAGCGAGAAAATTTTTTCATATTTTACACAATATACTTCTAAATTAGCTAATAATTTTATT
>CAYZAZ010000101.1:0-1746 GCA_964476545.1 uncultured Gammaproteobacteria bacterium | reverse complement strand
AAAAAGAAAAAATAATGGCCTTTTTTAATGAATTAGAAGTTTTGCCTTTTGATAAGGAATCGGCAATAAAGAGTTTAGAGCTAGAATCAAATTTATCAAAGAAAGGTAAAATGATAAATAAATTAGATGTAATGATTGCTTCAATATGCTTGCATCATGGAATATCTCTACTTTCAACAGATAAAGATTTTAAGAATATAGAAGGATTGAAATTAATTTTGGTTGAATAGAAAATGAATAAATCATTAATACCGGGATTGACTGGAGAAATGCCTTTATTTAGAATAGTTGATTTTTTAATTGAAAATAAATGAATGGATTTTACTAAAGAAGATATTGCTAATGGTTCAAACATTTCGAGAGCATCTTTATTTAATTATTGGAATGAACTTGAAAAACACTCTATAGTTAAAGTTACAAAAAGTGTAGGTAAAATGAAATTATATACATTGAACACAAAGAGTAATGTTGTTAAAAGAATACTTGAGCTTGAAAAAGCATTGATTTCTGAAGTATTAGAAAAAGATATGAAAAAAGAACTTTTGGTCAGTGCTTAAGCTTTTCTTTAGTAACAATGTCTACCATATTATGCTTTTTGGGGAATATCTTTATAAACATATATCTTTTTTTGGGGTTGTTGCGAAACTCTTTTTAAGAAGGTATTTATGTATAATTTAGAGAGTTTTTTACTAAAATAATGATTGGGGTGGTAATACCTCTCAAAAACGAGAGGTAGTCACCATGCCCAAATATCCAAATAAAAAGAAAAGAAAGGAATATTATAAAGTTTACTTTAGAGCGAAGACAAAAGATCTCAAAAAAGTTTGGGATTTTCTCGATGAAATTATTAATGAGCTCGGAAATCCTTTTACTAAAGCAAAAACCGGGCGTCCTCCAAATTTTGTCAATAATATGCAAGTTTATGTCAAAATTTGTATTTTTCTTTCATATTTTGATTTCAAACTTGATGAAATGGAAAGTTTAATTCAGTTAATGACAGGCAAAAAATTGCACAAATCAAATATTGATAGATGGTTTATGAGATATCCGGAAGAATATAGCCACATGGCTGGAGCATTGCTCCACTCAAAAATTGAAAAAATACTTGACTACGGAGATTATGTGACAGATGCAACAAAAATTTCAACAACGCGTTATGAAAAGTTAAAGTGTCGACTTGAAAATACATTAAAATTAACAGTCATGGGGTTACACATCGTAATTCAATATTACATCAAAGAAGGTTTTTTGAGTATTGTGTGTTTTGAAGTTACTGATGGTGAATCACATGAATCTCCAATCTTTCGAAATCAGTTATTAGAAAAAGGGAAATTTCAAAAAAATAGGCGTATGTTTGGAGATAAAGGATTTCCTTCGGAGAAAACGTTCAAAAAACTTTTCGAACTTGAACTAATTCCACAAATTTGTCAAAAAGAAACAACTGAAAATGGATTTTATACAAATAAAGCAAAAAAACTATACATCAACAAACTGAGAAAACAAATAAGAGGTTTAGTTGAAGGAGTATTTGGAGGCATGGAAACTGAAACCGGTAACAGAACAAGATTTGTTCTGGACAAAACACGTAAAAATTATATCTCAATAAGAGCACTTTCACATGAAATAAGAACCTATTTCAGGGTTTTGGAATATAGACTTATTCAATTATTCATTAGTTTCGCAACAACCCCCTCACCATCGATAATTATATAAATAAGGAGGAAATTAAAAATGTAACGGAAAACA
>CAYZAZ010000100.1:0-1766 GCA_964476545.1 uncultured Gammaproteobacteria bacterium | reverse complement strand
CTTTCTTTTTCTTGTTTTTATAACGAAGATGTTATGTATAGCACCCTGATTTGGACCTCGCGTGATGTGATGGATTCTAATTACATATATGAAAAAGGAGAGCGTTTATATGAAATTATTGATTCTAGAACCTGCTACCAATGCCAATATGGAATTTTATTGAAAGATTGCTCTTCCTGTTTCTACTGCTACGATTGCCGGGGATGCAACGACTGCTTTATGTCTTCCAACCTGCGTAATAAAAGCTACGTGTTTAAAAACCAGCAGTATTCTAGGGAAGAATATTTGAAGAAAATAAAGGATTATGAATTGTCTTCCTTTACAGTCCGCGAAGGATTAAATAAGGAATTTAAGGATTTAATGGAGCAGGGAACCATTCATCGCTATGTTATCAGCGAAAGGAATATAAATTCTCTTGGTAATATGATTTTTGATTGCAGAAATGCAAATCAAACTTTTGAAGCGTATGACGTGGAAAATTCTAAATATCTCATTTGTACTCCTGATGGTATAAAAGATTCTATGGATTTATATCATGTTGGAGATAAAGTAGAACTTGCCTATGAATGTCAAGGTTGCGCTCGAAGCTCGAATATTCACTTCTGCCATTTATCTTATGATGATGTAAACCTTGACTACTGCGATACCTGCCATAATAGTCAGAATCTTTTCGGGTGTGTCTCGGTAAAAAAGGGCGAGTATATGATTTTTAATAAAAAGTATTTAAAGGCAGATTATCAAATATTGAAAGAAAAGATTATTGAGCACATGAAGAAAACAGGGGAGTACGGAGAATTTTTTCCGCCCCAAATTTCGCCGGTTTGTTACAACGAGACACAGGGCAATTTTTATGAGCCAATGAAAAAAGAGGAAATTCTGGCCAAGGGCTGGCATTGGGAGGAAAAGATACCAGGAACTTTTGGTAAGGAAACTGTCGAGAGCGTCTCTATTCCCGATAAAATCGAAGACGTGCCGGATACATTTTTAAATGAAGTTTTTGCTTGTGTTGATTGTTTGAAAAATTACAATATTACTAAAAATGAGCTTTTCTTTTTGAGAAAAGAAAAAATTCCATTGCCGAGAAAATGTCCAAATTGCCGCTATAAAAGAAGGTTTGATTTGCGTCTTCCTCGTAAGCTTTGGTATCGCGCCTGCATGTGCAAAAAAGAAGGTCATAATCACAGCGGTATTTGTCCGAATGAATTTGAAACAAGTTATGCGTCCAATCGCCCGGAAAAAGTGTATTGCGAAAGTTGCTATAATAAAGAAGTTTACTAAAAACATATCTACGCTATAGCGTAGATTGAAAAAGGAAATGAAAAGTGAAACAAGACAATGTCAGAACTGCAAAAAAGATTTCACGATAGAAACCGAAGATTTTAATTTTTATGAAAAAATAGGCGTGCCGGCGCCGAAATTTTGCCCGGATTGCAGATTGCAAAGACGCTTGGCCTGGCGGAATGATCTTACTTTTTATAATCGTTCCTGCGATTTATGCGGAAAAAAAATAATTTCCCTTTACCACGTCGAAAAACCGCTGACTGTTTATTGCAACAAATGTTGGTGGAGCGACAAGTGGGATCCAAAAAGTTATGGTCGGGATATAAATTTTTCTCGGTCATTTTTCGAACAATTCCGTGAGTTGCAGGACAAAGTTCCACTTCTTGCAATTTTTAATGACGATGGGGTAGGAAGCGTAAATTGTGAATATACACAAAATACTACCTTTGCCAAAAACTGCTATATGGGTGCGGCAACGTGGTTTT
>CAYZAZ010000099.1:0-1803 GCA_964476545.1 uncultured Gammaproteobacteria bacterium | reverse complement strand
GAGAATAAAACGTACCTTTCAAATCAAAAGAATTTTTGTCAACGAACAAACCGGTCAAGTAGTCATCCCCCAAAAATCAACGATTAAAGAATTACCAGCTGGATCATTCTACATCCCAATTCAAGGTGGCACAGCGACCAATGCTCAGATAATTAGTGATAAAAGTTTGGCTCGTGAAAAAATTCACAGCGATATTCGCTGGGAAGCCTCACGATCTGGAAAAGTGTTAACAAAAAGCCAAGAAGAAGCAATCCTCGCCACAATTTCGGCCGGCCTGCGACCCATTAGCACTATTGTTTCAGATATTTCCCTGGCCACTCGACTCCAAATTGAATGGCCACGCGCCATCACCGCCTTTATTATGAATCCACTATTGGGAACTGGCCCTTCCTCAATTACTGAAGCCACTGACAATGATTATTTAAGATGGCTTGGAGAAACTGGCTTCTTAGGCTTTGCCTCATTTTTATTTATTATTTTTTCAATTACCCAACTTATTTTTAAAAGTCTTAAAAATATGGATCAAAAAACAAAGTATATTTACTATGGATTTTTATTTGGCCTCTTCGGCCTTATGATTAATGCTGGTTGGATTGACGTCTTTGAAGCCTCAAAAGTCGCCTATATTTTTTGGATAACTGCCGGAATATTTATTGGTTCCTTAACAATCAAGCCAATTTATGAAAAAAAATGAAACAAATAGCTTTAGACTTGTCGATATTTTTCTTGTAATCTCGATTCTTACAATTGCTTTATTTTTTCGTCTTTATAAAATTAATACCCCTTTAGCTGATCTGCATTCCTGGAGACAGGTAGACACGGCCGCGGTCGCCCGTAATTTTGTCAAGCATGGATTTAATTTACTTTATCCAACATACGATGATTTAACCAGCATTGAATCTGGAAAAGAAAACCCTCAAGGATTTCGATTTGTTGAGTTTCCCATTTATAATGCTCTCTTTGCGACCACTTATAAAATTTTTCCTTCAGTTCCAATTGAAGTTCATGGCCGCTTAGTCTCGATCTTTTTTTCTTTAATCATTATCGCAATTATTTATTATTTTTCACTTTCAGAAGTAAATAGACTGACCGCTGTGATAACCTCCTTAACTTACGCAATTTTTCCATTTTTTGTTTTTTTCTCCCGTATGGTAGTCCCCGAAACAACGACTCTTTCATTTGTTTTTATTTCTCTTTTTTTTCTTTATCTCATGACTAAACAACAAATTTCCTTTCTACTAACTACTTACTACTATCTACTAGCCTTAATTTTTTTCACTCTCGCCCTTCTGATCAAACCAACTGTCATCTTCTATGCTCTCGCTATGCTTCCTCTTTTTTGGCGAAAATACAAATGGTCTTTATTTGGCAAAGTCAGTTTTTATTTGTTTTTTATCATTTCAATTCTTCCTTTTTTAGCTTGGCGATATCATATTTCTTTTTACCCCGAAGGAATTCCAGCAAATAACTGGCTTATCGCCTATGTCAATACATTTGAGGGACCGAAAAATATATTTTTTAAACCGGCATTTTTTCGCTGGATATTTTTTGAGCGCCTTAATGTCGCCATATTTGGTGGCTATTTAACTTTCTTATTTATTCTCGGTACTTTAACGAAAACAAAAAAATATTTCCTGCATTTTTTATTATTTTCTGCTGGAATTTATCTTTTCACTTTCCAAGGTGGCAATGTCCAACACGAATACTACCAAACATTACTCCTACCCCCCATTGCTATTTTTATTGGACTTGGAGCCAATACCTTACTCAAAGATAAAAATTATTTTTCTGTATTAATCTCTT
>CAYZAZ010000098.1:0-1835 GCA_964476545.1 uncultured Gammaproteobacteria bacterium | reverse complement strand
AACTTCAAATACAACCGGCAAATTTGAATCCTATCAACTAAGAGATAATGATTTAAAAAAATTTGAAGGTATGGGTGTTTCAATTGCCGTTGCTTATATTAATGATTTAGTCGCACCAAAATTAAAAGGGGCAAGTCCGACAAAGCAACAAGAAATAGATAACTGGTTGATTAAAGCTGACGCCACAAAAGATAAGAGAAAATTAGGATCAAATTCTCTACTTCTTATTTCTCAGTTAATTGCTAAAGCTGTTTCGGTGGATCAAAAAATTCCTCTTTATAAATATTTAAATTCACTTTATAACGTCCAAAATAAAGATAACTTAGTTATTGAAAATATTCCTTCTCCTATTTTTAATTTAATTAATGGGGGTAAGCATGCCAGTAGTAATCTGGAGTTTCAAGAATACCAAATTATTGCTAGTTCGGCCAATAATTTTGCTCAAGCTTATGAAAAAGGGTTGGGCGTTTTTCATGAATTAAAAAGAGTTTTGCAGTATCGCAGTACTGGTGTATCTGTGGGTGAAGAAGGTGGGTTAACTCCCAATTTATCTTCAAATTTAGACGCATTAGAAATTTTAGCTGAAACAGTGAGAAAAAAGGATATTCGTTTGGGGCTTGATATATTTTTAGGAGTGAATATGGCTTCTTCCTTTTTTTATAAAAGCGATCGCTATAATATTAAAGATAAGCCACATCCATTAAACAGGGAAGAGCTTATTGGATATGTTCTAAATATGGCCAAGCTCTATCCCCTATTAATTTTAGAAGATCCAATATCGGAAAATGATTGGAGTGGGTGGAAAAGTTTGAATGCGACATTGCCGGCGAGTACCTATTTAGTGGGTAATGATTTGATTTGTTCAAATAAAGATAGACTTCTTTCGGCTATAAAAAATACAGCGTGTTCAGCGATTTCAATTAAACCAATTCAAATTGGAACCATTACAGAAACTTTTGAATTAGTCGCACTTGCGAAAAAGAATAAGATTAGTTATATTGTTTCGGCAACAACTGGAGAGACGAGTGATACATTTATAGCGGATTTGAGCGTGGCAATTCAAACTGATTTTGTCAACTTTGGCGCTCCATCAAGAGGTGAAAGAGTTGAAAAGTATAATCGTTTGTGGAATATCGAGAGGGAGAGAGTTAATGGATAATAGATATTTTTGTATTATGTTACGTGTTATGTGTTATGTGTTACATATTAATATATGATCGGCAAATTAAAGGGTAAATTAGTTGAGGTCGAAAAAAATATTGGTTTAATCGAAACATCTGGTGGGGTTTTTTACCGCGTTTTTCTTACGCCTGCTTTAATTGGAAATTGGAAATTGAAAATTGAAAATTTGGAAGTCTATACTTATCTTCAAGTCCGCGACGACGCCTTAGTTTTGTTTGGTTTTGAAACGAAAAAAGAATATGATTTTTTTGTGTTGTTACTAACAGTGTCCGGTGTCGGGCCAAAGACAGCTTTTAATGTGATTTCATTTACCAAGATCGAAGAGGTAATTCAAGCGGTAAAAAATAACGACCTGCATTATTTTACAAAAGTTTCGGGGTTAGGAAAAAAAACGGCCATGAAAATTATTCTTGAGCTTTCGCAAAAATTAAAATTAAAAAAGAATTTAAATTTGAAAAAATGTATTTAACAGGGGATGATCAAACGGTGGTTGATGCATTAACTTCTCTCGGTTTTTCGGTCGGTGATGTAAAAAATATTTTTCAAAAATTAGACTCCAAATTGTCTGTTGAGGACAAAGTGAAAGAAGGGCTTAAACTGCTGTCGAAGTAGAAATCTATAACCACGTAACATGTAACACAGGTTTACCCTTC
>CAYZAZ010000097.1:0-2076 GCA_964476545.1 uncultured Gammaproteobacteria bacterium | reverse complement strand
CCTCCAGTAAGACCTGTAGGAATAACTCCGACGACTCCGATTCCGCCAATACAGGCAGGTGGAAAAACAGCTGTGCCTGGGGCGTTGCAACTTGTTTGATTGGAACTTGTGCCAGGACCGACGCCACAAGGACAGGCAGTAAGACATTGGCCTTTGACACCATTATTCACAAAACAAACATCGCTACAGGATTTGACAACAGAAGTGGGTCTTTCGCAGGAATACCAGCGATATCTTTCATCACCGGCACTACATCCAGCAAGCTGACCACGATTATCTTGAATACAACAGTTTAAAGTATTGGGAGCGGAGCAGTCATTCCAAGCATTGGCGGCTAACGTTTTTGGAGTTGAAAAGGCAAAAAAAAATATAAAAAAAGATAAAACAACAACAAGTTTTTTTAACGAAGAAGTCATGATAAAAAATTTAACAGATTTTTCACTAAACTTCAAGGTCAAATTTATTATTATTTTTTCTTGTTTAATACTGAAGGGTTAAGCGCTAAAAATATACTTGACTTCGATGAATTAATTCATCGAAGCGGGATTGCAAGTATTATTTTGATAATTTAAACAACGATTCTGGTCGCGCTCATTTTATTCGCTTGCCAGAATGACAATTGTACTGTTGAAAGAATCAAGATGAATAAAATAAAACTATTAAATTAATGATCGCGGGTGAGTTAGACTTCGATTTTTTTTAGTTTTTCACCTTTTTCTTCATAAAGCGGATTTTTTTGCTCAATGACTCGTTGAGTAAAGAGAATTCCTTGTAAATGATCCATTTCATGCTGGATAATCACGGCTTTAAAATCGGCAAACCATTCTGATTTTTTTACTCCATTAATATCTTGGTATTGGACAAGAATTTTTTCTAATCTTTTAACTGGTCCCCAAATTCTAGGGATGGAAAGACAGCCTTCGAGGGGAGTTTTAATTGGTTTTTTAGTTAAATTAGTCGTATTAGATGAATTGGTTTTCTTAGTTGAGGTTGTTTTATGTTTTGTGTTACGTGTTATATGTTGTGTGATTTTAGGGTTGATAAAAACTTCGGTGTCGACGTTGGGCTTGGGCTTGATGATAAATAAATTTAAATTGAGACCCACTTGCGGAGCGGCAAGACCGACTCCTTCGGGGTCAACTTGAGTTATTAAAGTTTCTTCCATGTTAATAATTATTTTTTTGAGTTTGGCATCGAATTTTACGACGTCTTTATTGGGGGAAGTGAGAACCTTGTTGGGGACGGTGACAATTTTAAACATAGTAAGTTATTTTTTAATTTTCAATAAATATAAATTAATTATAAAGGCTGTAAGTGCCATCATGGGAATAGAAATATAGCCAAAATAAAAAGTAACATTTTTTGCACAAGAAATGCTATTTGCTGAGCAAACAAGAGGAGCAGGTAATTTTTGAAGAATGTAATGGTAAAGGGCAATAATTGCGCCAATGACATTTAATAATTGAAGATAAGGAAGGAGTAATTTTTTATCTTTTTTTAAAAAAGCTAAAGCAATTAAAAGCGGTTGGGGATACATAAAGATGCGCTGATACCAACAAAGGACACAAGGAGAAAATTGGGCAACTTCGGAAAAAAATAAACTACCTAAGGTAGCGACAGTCGATATGATAAAAACTGTTTCCAAAATATATTTAGATAAAAATTTTCTCAATTTTTTTAGAAATAAAATAGCGATCAGGGCAATTTGAGAGAGGAGTGTAAGAGTGGCTAATACTTGGATAATGATTTTAATCATGAAGATATTATATCAAAGAACCATCATGGCGATTCCAATATATCCTAATACATTTAAAATTATTGTTGCATTTCTATTTTCAAATATCTTCTTAACCTGTTTCCAATTTTTCATAAATGGAGCGGAAAAAAGAGAGGCTACTTCGGCGGTGATTGCCGGCGCAAGCGAAAGCGACCAGGCGAGAACAGTGCCGGGAAAGGCAACGATTGAGGTTGCTGTTTCTTGAATTTTTTTAAAAAAAGATGGTTTGGTTGGTGTGGGTGCTTCGGTAGACATAAGATTAGTATTATATCTTAATTAACTGAAAAAATCAATTACTA
>CAYZAZ010000096.1:246-2161 GCA_964476545.1 uncultured Gammaproteobacteria bacterium | reverse complement strand
AAGAAGTTAACCAAAAAGAAACAGAGCTTCAAATCAACTTAAAAAATTTGTTAACCACGTACTTGGTTCAACTGATGACATTGTACTGTTTGAATATATTAAAAAAAATAATAAAGAAAAAGGACCAGCACTGGTGGGGATAGAGCTGAAAGAAAGTAAAGATTTGTTGCCAATATTGGACAAAATGAAAAAAAATAACTTCAATTATAAAATGATTGAAGATAAAGATTTATTATATAGTTATTTAATATGAAAAAAAAAGCCATTAATGCAGGGATTGAAACAGTCCAAAAAAAAGGCAGTAAGATTTTTACTGAAAGTTATCATATGTTACCGGCGCTTTCTTTAATGAAAGCGGCAGGTGTGATAAAGTCACTGAAAGATAAAAATAAGTCATTCATTACAGTTGTTAATTCATACACGACTCATATCCCCGGTCATACTCATTTGCAATTATTAGGTAAAAAATTAGTTGAGCAATTAAAAAAAAATGGATTTAATGTTTGGTACTGTAATATTGGGGGAGCAGTAGATGATGGTATTGCCATGGGTCATTTTGGTATGAAATATTCCTTACCGTCGCGAGAATTAATTACTGATCAAATTGAAACGGTAATTGGCGCCCATCCCTGCGATGGTTGGATTGGTATTGGGAATTGTGACAAAATTGTTCCGGGTATGCTTAATGCTATGGTTCGTTTAAATATACCTTCTGTCTATGTATCAGGTGGTCCAATGCTTGCCGGGCAAAATAATACGGATTTAGTGACGGTTTTTGAAGGGGTAGGACAGTATGTGGCGGGGAAAATTAATAAAAAAAGGTTGCTGAAATTAACTGAAACGGCTTGTCAGACATGTGGAAGTTGTGCCGGGATGTTTACGGCTAATTCAATGAACTGTTTGGCCGAAGTAATTGGCTTAGCACTTCCTGGTAATGGCACGATTCCGGCCGCTCGTTGGGTAAATAAAGAAAAAGGAGAGTGGGAAATTAACCCAGAGAGAATTAAATTAGTAGAAAAAACAGCTGAGACAATTGGATATTTGATAAAAAATAAAATAAATCCTTTAGACATTATTACAAAAAAATCAATTGATAATGCTTTTATTCTTGATTTGGCAATGGGTGGGTCAACAAATACAATTTTACATACTTTAGCTTTGGCGTATGAGGCGGGAATTAAATATTCTCACAAGAGAATTAATTATTTGTCTAGAAAAACGCCAAATGTCTGTAAAGTTTCTCCGTCAAGACCGGAAATACACGTTGAAGATGTCGATAGAGTCGGCGGAATTGCTTCGATATTAAAAGCAGTCGTTAGATTTTCAAAATCACCGGTTTGGTTAAAAGAAAAAACAGTTAATGGACAAACAATTGATGATTATTTAAAAAAATCACCTGAACCAGACGGAGATGTAATTCGTGTAGGAAAAAACGCATTTTCGCAAAAGGGTGGTTTAGTTGTTCTTTATGGAAATCTAGCGCCTGATGGTGCAGTTGTAAAAACAACGGGAGTGGACAAGACAATGATGAAATTTATTGGAAAGGCAATTTGTTTTAATTCTCAAGAGGAGGCTTTGACTGCAATTTTAGAAAGAAAAATTAAAAATAATGCGGTTGTTGTTATTCGTTTTGAAGGTCCAAAGGGCGGTCCAGGTATGCAGGAAATGCTTTCGCCAACTTCAGCTATTAAAGGTTTAGGAATTAAAGTGGCTTTAATTACAGATGGACGGTTTTCTGGAGGGACACGAGGTCTTTGTATTGGTCATGTTTCGCCTGAAGCGGCGGCCGGGGGACCAATTGCCATTATAAAAAATGGTGATAAGATAATGATTGATATTCAAAAAAGTAAAATTGATCTTTTAGTTTCAGAAAAAGAATTTAAAGAAAGAATGAAGAAAATCAAACCGTTTATAC
>CAYZAZ010000096.1:0-236 GCA_964476545.1 uncultured Gammaproteobacteria bacterium | reverse complement strand
TGGTTAGGGCGTTATAGTCAACATGTGATGAGCGCGAATTATGGAGCAATTATGGATAATGTAATATTATAAATTAATACTTATATTTATGAAAATTATTTCAACAAATAAGGCGCCTGCCGCTGTTGGTCCTTACTCTCAAGCTATTGAAGTGAATGGTTTTGTTTTTTGTTCGGGTCAAATTGGCATAGATCCAAAGACTGGGGAATTAGTTGAGGGAATTGAAAAACAAATAA
>CAYZAZ010000095.1:0-2176 GCA_964476545.1 uncultured Gammaproteobacteria bacterium | reverse complement strand
TCATAAATTGGGTAAAGGCGGTTTTTCCTAACTATCGCAAGGAAATGAAAGGTGTACCTTTTGGAACTTTATACAACAAAGTAAAAGGCAAAGAATTTGATGCAAAAAAATTGGAAAAGGAAATAACAAAACTGATGCAAGATGAGGATGTAACTAAAAAATCTGGTATCTATGAATATGTTTTGACTGGAAGTGAAAGAGCATTAAATATCCGGGCATTTAATGACAAAATGAAGCGAGAGGCATACGAGAAACAAAAAGGCATTTGTCCAGATTGCAAGGGTGAGAATAAGAAAAAGAAATGGGAAATTGAGGAAATGGAAGCCGATCATATAAAACCTTGGCACGAGGGTGGAAAAACAATAGCGACAAATTGCAAAATGTTGTGCAAGCAAGATAACCGAACTAAATCTGGGAAATAACACATGTGTCAAATTATTTATCAATTTTTTGGAGAGTTAGGGAGTTGGCTTGGTAATACAATCAACATTATTTTAGGCAATCCAATTTGGAAAACTTATTCCTCATATAATTTAGGTGTAGCAATCACAGCAATCGCAATTGTTGTCACTTTTATTGAGTTTATATCGAACAGACAAGAGTTGAGGTTCAGTTTGAATTATGGAAAAAGAAGAATCGCTCTTTGGCTTGCCTGCGGTAGTGTCATTTTAGTCTTTTTCGGTGAATTAAACGGTCTTTTTACTGGTTACCCTTTTATATTTGAAATCAGTGGTGCTATTCTCATAATTGTATCTATTGCGATATATTTGCATGTGATACTTAATCCGATTAAACAATTAAAGCCAAAACAAATTCTCATATTGCAGGATATTTTGGCTGGCACTTTATCGAATTCACAACTAAATGAGTCTCAAACAATTAAGGGCTGTATAGGATTGTTCGAGAATCTCCTTGAATTATCTTTAAAAAGCGAAGATGTACAGAAAATTTTTAGGAATGACTTTGCTAGCGACATTTTTCTAAAACATTTCTCCGAATCCTATTTTGTTTTTGGACGCACGGTAGATTTTTATGTAGAAAAAAGAAAAGAAGGGAAACACGCCTTAGATCATATCGAGTTTTTTCTAAAACGACTTATGACGAAATCCATAAATAGCGATGAGTCGTTTTTGAATATGTTTATCGGAGAAAAAATCTACCCGAATGCTCTTTTTTGTCTTGATGATGTCATGATAAAAGAGAAAGATGGCTCATTACTGCGAGTTCTGTTTGGAGAATATAGGTTCAACGGACTAAATAGCATAGGTCAGTTGAATTACATTGCCCTCGTTACTAGATACTTTAAATTAGTATATCAAAAGAATAATCATGGAAGCTTAAAAGATGGCTATCAAAAAAACTACGAACTTAACGATGAATTGATCAAAATTTTCTTTAAAGAAATTGGTGATTTTATCGAATCATGCTACGACCAGAAACAACTCGAAGCGATCATAGATAGAGTGGAGGGCTTTGGGTGGTATTACACTTGGGGTGTAAAAACTAGGGATAAAAGTGAAAATGTAAGAAAAAATACCGGCAAGTTTTTGTATCATCTTTTCTATAATTCCATAAGTAAGTACAAGATTGAAAATGAGGATATATTTAGATTGAAAGTACATCAGTTATATGATTATTTTCTTGAGATGCAGGAAAATGCAGTTGAAAGTAATGTCGCTTATATCGCTTTTGTAGAAAAGCTAAAAGAAAAAATTCTTGGCGAGGGAAAAGATGGATATATGCCAAATTACAAAGGTTATTTCCCAGCAATGATTTTAGTCTATTTTCATATGTTTGGTTTCTATGCGTTTTCTGAAAAACAAAACGAAGCACAGGCAAAAGATTTGCATATCCCTATCTTTTCAAAATTA
The DNA here is from genome assembly GCA_964476545.1 of uncultured Gammaproteobacteria bacterium. Classification (GTDB taxonomy): domain Bacteria; phylum Patescibacteriota; class Microgenomatia; order UBA1406; family GWC2-37-13; genus CAYZAZ01. Next base: position 305 of record CAYZAZ010000095.1, on the reverse strand, counting down.
GCCGAATCATTTCCAAAATTGTATCAAGGTTTCAAGCAAGAATTTTATGATGCTGAAACTTTGCCGGAAGGCAAAAAGGATTTGCTTGAAAAACAAGGACGAGAGATTTTGGATCAATTTTTGAAAAAGAATATGGTCTATAATTTTGAGGAAAATTCTTTGTCGTACTATTACAGTGGAGATATCCACAGCTCAAAGATATTTTTGAATGAGGTTAAAAGCAAGCAGACGATTGAACCAAAGAAATTATAGGGAGTGCCTTTCGTGCGCGCACGGGTGGGCAAAGCGTGTGCGTACTCGCACAC
>CAYZAZ010000094.1:0-2185 GCA_964476545.1 uncultured Gammaproteobacteria bacterium | reverse complement strand
TGCCTCGCGCGTGCTACGCACGCCTGTGTGATACACAGTTTCTCCAAAGGAGAAAGCGAGGCACGCAATACCAATGCAAATATGGACGAACAAAAGCAAAGCAAAATGTGCGAGAGGAAAGGTTTTGCTTTTGCTCGGCTAAAGTTTTTGAAATTCGGCGGGATTTGGGTTTCCGCCCCGCAGGAGAGTGCGAGAGGAATGCGGGGCGGATTTTTTTGGCGGGCTTCCATTAAAAAAACATACATTGAAAAAATCTTTGATTTTTGCTATCATTATGTTATGAGTGAAGAAACAAAAAATTGCCAGAATTGTAAAAATAAATTTCTCCTAGACAAAGAGGAGCTTGGTTTTTATGAAAAAATGAAAGTGCCAGCACCAAAGTTGTGTACTGATTGCCGACTTCAACAAAGAATGATATTTCGTAACGAAAGAACTCTTTACAAACGAAAGTCTGATGCTCCAAATTCGGAAGGAGAAATTTTTTCCATTTTTTCACCAGATTCTGACCAAACAGTTTATGACCATAAATCTTGGTGGGGAGATTCTTGGGATGCACTTTCTTTCGGACAAAGTATAAATTTTAATCAACCATTTTTTGAACAATTAAAAAATCTATGGAGAAATGTTCCCGATGTGGCTTTACTAAATATCAATCCAGTCAATAGTGATTATTGCAGTATTACAGAGGGAAATAAAAATTGTTATCTAGTCGTGGGTGGAGATTTTAATGAAAATGTGATGTATTCAAGTTTCACTTTCAATACTCGTGATAGTATTGATCTTCATTGGGTTTCAAAAAGTGATTTGAGTTATGAAAGTGTTGATTGTATTTCTTGTTCAAGACTTTTGTACAGCCGACAATGTGATTCATGTCTAGATTCAGCTTTTCTTTTTAACTGTAAAAATACTAATAATTGTTTTGGATGCGTGAATTTGCGAAATGCTTCTTATTGTTTTTTCAATGAGCAACTTGATAAAAAATCTTACGAAGAAAAAATGAAGGATGTTGACCTAACATCTTTTTCGCAAATTCAAAAATTTAAAAAACAATTTGAAGAACTTATTTTAAAATATCCTCATAAGTTTGCACGCATTATAAGATCAATAAATTCAACTGGAGATAACTTGGAGGGGACAAAAAATTGTAGAAATAGTTTCGATGTTTTTGGCGGAGCAAAAGATTGTGGAAATATTTGGCTTGCTTATTCCGAAGTCAGCGACTGCTATGATTGCGACCACTTCGGTAAAAATTCGCAAGATTCCTATCAAGTTTCTACCATTTACCCCGGCAATAAAGTTTTGTTTTCTAGATTTATTTTTGAATCACACGATATTTCTTACTCTTACAACTGCCATAATTGTTCAAATCTTTTCGGCTGTATTGGACTTAGAAACAAAAGTTATTGCATTTTAAATAAGCAATATTCTAAAGAAGAATACACGAAACTTATTCCAAAGTTAATGAAACACATGGATGATTTACCATATAAAAATAATATGGGTAGAGTTTACGAATATGGAGATTTTTTCCCTGCCGAACTTTCTCCTTTTGCATATAATGAAACTGTGGCTCAAGAACTTTTTCCTCTTACAAAAAAAGAAGCTGAGGAGAAAGGGTACTTATGGCGAGAAAAAATATCTAAGGAATACATAAGCGATATAAATGCAAATGATTTACCGGATTCATTAAATAAAGTAGATGAAACAATTACAGAAAAAGTTATCAGCTGTCAACATGGAGGTAGTTGTACTCATCAATGCACGAAAGCGTTTAGAATAACGCAAACAGAATTTGATTTTTATAAAAAACTTTCAATTCCAATTCCTCGGCTTTGTTATAACTGCCGATATTGTGAAAGAATTGCAAAAAGAAATCCGGTAAAATTATGGCATAGAGAATGTCAGTGTGCTGGTTCTGCTTCATCCAACAATGTTTATAAAAATACTCGCACTCACGAACATAATGATTCTGCTTGTTCAAATGAATTTGAAACTCCATATTCTCCAAATCGCAAGGAAATAGTTTATTGTGAAAAATGTTATCAACAAGAAGTTTATTAAACACCAATCTACGCTATGGCGTAGATTGGTGTTTCTATCATAGAAAAATCTATGACTAATTTTTCTATGAATGGAAGCCCGCCAAAAAAATCCGCCCCGCATTCCTCTCGCACTCTCCTGCGGG
>CAYZAZ010000093.1:0-2265 GCA_964476545.1 uncultured Gammaproteobacteria bacterium | reverse complement strand
TTTTCGGTATAATTTAACTTATGGCTAAATTTGCAGTGGTTAAAACTGGTGGAAAACAATATCTGGTCAAGGAGAATGATGTGATTAATGTGGATCAGGTCGTGGGTAAAGAAAAGGATGTTTTGGATTTGGAAACACTAGCTATTTTTGATACAGAAAAAGAATTGGAATTAGGTATGCCGACTTTGGCAAAAAAAATCAAAGCGGAAATTGTGGAACATGTGAAAGGTGAGAAACTTAGAATTGCGAAATTTAAGGCTAAGTCTAGATATCGAAAAGTAATGGGATTTAGGCCAAAACTGAGTAAACTTAAAATAGGAAAAATTACATAACACATAGCACATAGCATGAAACATTAAAGAGTTACATGTTACGTGTTACGAGTTACGTTTTAGATATGGCTCATACAAAGGCACAAAAAGCAGTTAAAGGTAATCGCGATTCTCAACCAAAAAGAAGGGGAGTAAAAATATTTGGTGGTCAAAAAGCAATTGCAGGAAATATAATTGTTCGTCAAAAAGGGAATAAATTTTTTTCTGGAGAGGGAACAATGCAAGGTAATGATTTTACAATAATGGCTCTTCGTGATGGGAAAGTTCTTTTCAAAAAAAAGCTTGGGAAAAAATATATCTGCGTCATATAAGTGATGATACGAATTATAATGATACGAATCTGAATGAGAAATGCCTGCCCGCAAACGCTGAAGCGTTAGCTTCTGCAGGCGGGCGAATGCTACAAATATGCGAATAGATTAAGAATTTAGTACAATTAAATATATGACTGCCTCAATCGAAGAAATTATTTTACAAATCAATAGTTCAGATGATTTTATTCATAAAGCTAAATTAATTTTACACTTAAGAAGAGAAAAAGGTTTGATGGTAAAAGAGATTGCAGAAAAATTAGCTTTTAAATCAGCTTATATTTGTCATATTTTGAGATTAAATAAACTGCCGGAAAATATTATTGATGGTTATTATTCTAAAACAATTTTAATTAGTCATCTTTTTATTCTTTCTCGGTTAAAGAATTTAGAAACAATAGCTCAAGCATACGAAGAAGTGCTTAAAAATAATCTTACAGCGGGTCAAACTGAAGAGTTAGTTAGGGAGTTGGTCTATGGTGTTAAGAATAAAGGCAATTATATAAATAAAGAAAAAATAAATAAGTTAACTGTAGAAATAGTTGGTGATAAAAAAAATGTTTCAATAAAAGTTGGGCAGTCGCGAATTAAAAGTAAAATTACTATTGAAATCAAGGGTAATTTAAGTCAGACATCTTTAACTTTAAATAAGATTCTTGAGAAATTGAAAGGTTGGTAGGAAAGAACGGAGATTAAGTGGCCAGGGATTTTCAATTTTACCTGTTTTATTTGCTGGGAAATAACGAAAAAAGACATGACCAATAATACTGTCAATTGGCACCGGTCCAAATTCACGAGAATCTGATGATCTGGGGCGATTATCACCCATAACATAAAGTTCATTTTTGGGTACTGTGTGGGGAATACTATCTTTTGTAAAACCACCTTCCCATAAATTTGTTGCGGAAGAAATGTAGGATTCCTGAATAAGGTTATTATTTACGTAAACCTCGCTTCCTTTAATAAGCACAATGTCTCCAGGTAGGCCAATAATGCGTTTGATATATTCGATGTCAGGATTTTTAGGGGATTTGAAAACAATAATATCACCTCGTTGAGGACTACGAAATTTATAAGAAATTTTACTAGTTAAGATATATTCGCTAGTATAAAATGTAGGTTCCATTGAGGCGCCTTTAATTTGATTAGGTTGGAGAATAAAGAGGTAGACAACAATAAAAAGTGAGCCAACAAAAACAATAGTTTCCAAAATATCCATGACAAATTCAATGATTATTCGAACAACACCCATTTATTCATTTTATGTAAATTAGTTGAAAAAAACAAGGAGAAACAATACAATATAATGGTTAATGGCTAATGGTTAATGGTTTGACTGCTTAGCTCAGTTGGCTAGAGCGTCACATTCACATTGTGAAGGCCAGAGGTTCAAGTCCTCTAGCAGTCACTAAGGTTTGGCATGTCGGGCAGGTTGTGAAGGCCAGAGGTTTCCCGACAAAGTCGGGACTAACTGCCAGTAATTACTCACTAATCGTATCGTAAACTGGCAGTTGAGCAAGTCCTGTCGGGTCCACTTTATTAGAAGCGTCCACAAAACGGCACCTGACCCTTAGAAATAGAGCGGTAGAATAACCCGCTCTTTTTTGTCATTTGTACTCTAT
>CAYZAZ010000092.1:0-2398 GCA_964476545.1 uncultured Gammaproteobacteria bacterium | reverse complement strand
AGTTAATAATTGTTATTAATTACGGGGGGTGACATTTTCATTTGGGTTTGACATACTTTTTTTTCCCACTTGCTTTTAATCTTCGTTTTCTTGTATATTTATTACATGAAAAACAAAAAATTAATTGTCTGGTTTGAGGAAGTTAATAAAGGTGATGTTGGTTTAGTTGGTGGAAAAGGAGCCAATCTTGGCGAAATGACGTTGGCTCAGCTACCAATTCCTTATGGTTTTATACTCACCTCATATTCATATTTTCATTTTATTCAAGAGGCAAATTTGCAGAAAAAAATTAAAGATACTCTTTCAATAGTTAATTGCGAGAATTCTAATGAATTAAAACAAGCCTCTACGCATATAAAGAATTTAATTCTTAGTGCGCCAATTCCCCACAAAATTGTTGAAGAAGTAATTGATTATTATGATCACTTGATTCTTAAGGAAAATAAATATTTTAAAAAATCAACTTCTCATATTAAAATTGCCACTCAGAAATTAAAAAATCTTTATAATTCTCCATTGGTTGCGGTCAGGTCATCAGCTACTGCCGAAGATTTACCTACGGCTTCTTTTGCCGGTCAGCAAGAAACCTTTTTAAATGTCAAAGGAGAAACTCATTTACTCACAAAAATTAGAGAATGTTGGGCCTCGCTTTTTACTGAACGGGCAATTTATTATCGTCATCAGCAGGGATTTGATCATTTTCGGGTGGGCTTAGCGGCGGTTGTTCAAAGAATGGTGCAATCAGATAAATCAGGGATTGCCTTTAGTATTGATCCGGTGACTAATGATAAAAATAAAATAGTTATTGAAGCAATTTATGGTTTAGGTGAATATATCGTGCAAGGTAAGGTTACTCCTGATCATTATGAAATTGATAAAAGATCGTTTGTTATTTTAAAAAATGAACAGAAGTTTCAGAACCTAAAGTATATTAAATCTGGAATTAATAATATAGAAGTCAGATTAAATAAAGCCGAAGGAATCAGTCAAAAACTTACCGATAAAGAAATTATTAAAGTTGCTTTACTTGTCAAAGAAATAGAAAAACATTATTATTTTCCTCAAGATATTGAATGGGCGATTGAAAATAATGAAGTTTTTGTTGTGCAATCTCGGCCTATTACAACGGTTAAATCAGTTGCAATTAGTCAAAGTCAGTTAAAAACCGATTTGAACCGATTTCAACCAATTTTAACCGGTGCACCCGCCTCTCCTGGGATTGGAATTGGTCCGGTAAAAATTATTTTTTCACCAAATGAGATTGATAAAGTGAATAAAGGCGATGTTTTGGTAGCCCCGCAGACAAATCCCGATTATGTACCAGCAATGAAAAAAGCAGTAGCAATTGTTACTGAAAAAGGTGGGCGAACTTCGCATGCGGCCATCGTCTCTCGCGAGTTAGGAATTCCGGCAGTTGTGGGAGCAGAAGGAGCGACGAAAGTTTTAAAAAATAATCAAATTATTAGTGTTGATGGTGCTACCGGAGAAATATATAAAGGTAGTGTTTTACAAAGTCAAAAGTCCAAAGTCGAAAGTCAAAAGCCGAAAGTAATTAAAAGATTGAAAACTTTGACAAAGATTTATGTTAATTTAGCACAGGCGGAGTTAGCTAATAAAGTGGCTAGCCAAGATTGTGATGGCATTGGTCTTTTACGGGCCGAGTTTATGATTGCGGAAATTGGGACACATCCTAAGCAGTTAATTAAGCAAAAAAAGCAAAGTATTTTTGTTGATAGTTTAACAAAAAATCTTCTTAAATTTGTTAAGCCATTTAATCCCCGACAAGTTGTTTATCGAGCGACTGATTTTAAGACAAATGAATATCGCCATTTGAAAGGTGGAGAGGGATTTGAGCCTCAAGAAGAAAATCCCATGCTCGGATTTCGTGGGGCTTCACGCTATATTTCTAATCCAGATGTTTTTAATTTAGAATTAGAAGCTCTCAAAAATATTTGGTCAATGGGTTATAGTAATTTACATTTAATGATCCCATTTATTCGGGCTCCATGGGAATTAATTAAAATTAAGGAGTTGGTAAAAAAATCAGGTCTACTTGCTTATCCGGGATTTAAACTGTGGATTATGGTGGAAGTACCTTCAGCGGCCCTAGCCCTTGAGGAATTTATTAAAGTGGGAATTGATGGAGTTTCCATTGGGACGAATGATTTAACAATGATGCTTCTTGGAGTGGATCGAGATAATGAATCAGTTGCTCAAATTTATGATGAGCGGACGCCAATTGTTGTTTCAACTCTCGAATATATTGTTAAAACATGCGCAGCGCATAATATTACCTGTTCTATTTGTGGTCAAGCGGCATCTGATTATCCGGAAATTGTGGAGAAATTAGTTAAGGCCGGCATAACGAGTGTTTCCGTTAATCCAGATGCGATTGAAC
>CAYZAZ010000091.1:0-2493 GCA_964476545.1 uncultured Gammaproteobacteria bacterium | reverse complement strand
TGAGGGGTGACATTTTCACGTGGTTAACTATGACATTATCATAAAGTTGTAACAATAGCAAAAATGGGGTTGACTATTTTTATTTAAAAGGTTATATTTATTTACGTTTTATTATGTTATCAATCACAAAAGACAATTTTCAAAATGAAGTATTGGACTACAAAGGATATGTTTTTGTAGATTTTTTTGCTGAGTGGTGTGGTCCTTGTAAAATGAGTGGTCCAATAATTGAAGAGATTGCAAAAGAAAAAACAGACATGAAGTTTGTCAAGGTTGATGTAGATAAAAATCAAGACTTGGCCTCTAAGTATTCGGTTTTTTCTATACCAACATTTGTTATTTTCAATAATGGTCAATTAGTGCATCAATTTGTAGGCGCTCATGGGAAAGAAGGATTTTTAGAAGAAATAAAAAGAATTACTACCTCCTAATTACTCTCACAACATGCCCGTGTATAATCTTTAATCCAAGGTGAGACTGTCTTAAAATGTAAACAGCAAGAGTTGAAAGCCATTTAATCGAAGAAGTAATTGGAGCATTAAGACCAGCGACAATTTTTTCATCAGAAATTGGCAATTTAATATTATTATATTGAGCGGTTACTGAAGAAGGTGGGGTTTTAAGACCAAGTTTTTTTAGGTTTGGTGGAAGTTCAATTGTCTCCGGGTGAATGGTTATAAAATTCTTTACATCTTTTTCTGGGCTTTGTTCAATTAAGTTTTCTTTTGTTTCCGGTATTTCATATGGTGCTAAAATTGGCTCACTTTCCTTAGATGAGGAAGCAATCATTTCATCAATTGCGGTATAATTTTTTGTCATAGATAATTAATTATATATAAGAAGTAGACTAAATAATTGTCTCTTTATTTTTAGAATATTTACGCGCTAAGGTAAAAAATAAATCAGAGAGACGGTTTAGGTATTTAAGAGTAGGTTGTAGTGAGTAGGTTGTAATGGGTCGGTTATTAGTATTAACAATATTACGTTCGGCACGGCGACAAATGGTTCTTAAGATGTGAAACCAAGCGGAGGACTCTGTGCCTCCTGGTAAAATAAATTTATTTAATAAAGGAAGATTTTTTGTAACTTTATCGATAATTTTTTCAAATTCTAATACTTTTTTTTCTAATTCTAAATTTATTTTATTGTTTCCGGCAAGAATTGACATAATTTTATAAAGGTCTTTTTGAATATCGATTAATAAATTTTTATCTTTATTTTTTAATTTAACAACCACTAAACCAATAAGCGAAGATAGTTCGTCAAGTGAGCCATATGCTTTAACTTGGAGAGAAGATTTTAAAACACGTTTCCCATCGAAAAGTGAAGTGGTACCATCGTCACCGGTTTTTGTATATATTTTCATAATACGTAACACATAGCACGTAGCAATTGAACTAAAAACAAACATTTTGTTTTAAATGTTTTGTGTTTTGTGTTATGTGTTATATATCTTTAACACTCACTAAACCCACATCCATAACATTTTTTACAACCTTCTTCATGAGCAAAAGTTGCTTCGCCACAGCTGGGGCATATATCAAAGTTACTGGAACTTATTTGTGGTTGAAGAAGTGATTGTTGAACTGTTTCGGTAACTAATTTTGGTTTTTCAGGCTCGGTTTTTTTTACAATACCATTTCCATTGAGATTGTAATGCATGGATAAAACCTTAGCAACGGCATCAGGTAAGCTTCTAATTCTATCCTTACCAAAGCCCATGGTGCGTGCGCCACCAATTCCCTGGAGTTGATTAACAATTTCTTTAACTCTTTCAATAGCGGGTAAATGAGAGGCAAATCTAAGAGCAAGAGATAAACTTCTTCCCAAGCCCTCGGCCATGGCAGAAATATCTGATCCCGGCTTACTAATATTAATGAAAATTTCAAGTGGTTCGGGAGGTGTGCCACCATTGGTGTTTAGGGTAATAAAAGCGACGCCAACCGGAGTATTCATTCGATAAGTGGATCCATGAACAATCATTGGTCGGGGTTTAACATTGTAAGCGGGCGCAGCTTTTTCTTTTACCTCTTCTTTTTCTTGTTTTCTTTCAAGAACACCCGGCCTTGATCCTTCACGCATGTATGAAATTCCTTTACAGCCAAGTTTATAGGCTAGGGTATAAAGTTTTTTTACATCTTCAATCGTATGAGTTTTTGGCGCATTAACTGTTTTTGAAATAGAGGCGTCAACATACTTTTGAATCGTTGCTTGAATTTTTATATGTTCTTCTGGGGTTAAATCATTAGCTGAGACAAACCATTCGGGTCTTTTAACTTTTCCTTCTTTAATTTCTTTTTCATGCTTTTTATACCATTCTTCATAAAGATGGTGGCGAATAATATGTTCCCCTAATCGATCATGTCTAGTAAATTCAAATTCATAAACCGGTTCAATTCCAGAAGTTGTATTAACCATAAGTGAGGTTGAACCAGTTGGGGCCTGCATTAAAAGAATGGAGTTTCTTATCCCGTTTTTTTTAATTGTGTTTAT
>CAYZAZ010000090.1:1334-2694 GCA_964476545.1 uncultured Gammaproteobacteria bacterium | reverse complement strand
TCAGAAGAACAAGCAAAACAAAAAATTAAATTAATTGGAACAAAACCATCGGGAAAAGAAGCAAAGCAGTATGAAAAAGAGGCGAAACAAATTTATCAGGATTTAGCAGAAGGAAAAGGAGTGAAATATGTTATTTCATCTGGGGCGGCGGGAGTAGGGGTAAATATTGTTGGAGCGAAGAATGAATTTCCTAATTTGCATGTGGCGGTATTTGGGATGCCCCTAAGCCGCCAGCAGTTAATGCAGTTTTTAGGCAGGCGAAGAGCCGAAGGAGATAATTTTTCTTGGCATATTGCCGAAGAGGCACTTGATAAATACATTGCTTTATATGAAAAAGAAGTGACTAAGTTTGGGCTTTTGGTGGGAAAACTTAATGGAGCGGAAATTCGAAATAGATTGCATCAAAATATAAATAATCCTGAAAAGATTTTGGACTTAACCTTAGATCTTTTAGCTAAGTATGAAGCCTCAAGAGTTAATAATGATGAATATATTATCCGGTCGGAACTAACTCATGAAGCGATAGAAAGAAATATTAAAAAGCAGTATCGGGCAAGATTAATTGAAGATCAAGAAATAACTGGCAATTTGGGTAGTGATCGAGATCGAGTTGTGAATTTACTTAAGTTGAGATTGGAGAATGAGAGGGAATTTGAAGAAAGATATAAGGGATTAGAGAGAATGGTTGATAGGGAATATATGGACGATTTGCTTTATAAATTAAATATGGCTTGGACAAGGATGGAGGTGGCATTTGCTTTGGTAAGTTTACCGGATAGTTTGCGAGGAATTGAAGCAATGGTTAATGAATTAAGTGAGGTTGGCCAAGGGGCAGTGTATGGCAATCGACCAATTGATTGGCAGGCAAGAGTTAGATTAAGCTCGGCCTTTGAAAATGAATTAGCAAAAAAGGTAATAGATCGCTGGTATGAAAGTGGAAAAAAAGAAGCAGTAGAATATTTTAAAATAATGTATGATCATGGGCGGATCAAACAAGTACTACCGATATATTTTGGTGTAGCTAAAGAGCAAATACTACCAGAGAGCGCTAGACAAATAGAGAACATTACAATGTTGGGGGGAGAAGTTGAGGCATTTATTTATAATAAAGAAAATGAGAATGGAGAGAAGCAGGAAATTTTACTAATAAGAGATGATGAAAATAGAATAATTCAAGTTTTTAGCGAGCGTTCAGATATCCCGATTACTTTTAACCGGGAAATTTTAAGGGTTGAAAATTTAGGTCACGATCAATTTTTAGCTTTTTACGGGGAGAAAATTAAATTAGCCAATCCGATCAATACTACCAATACTACCAATACTACCAATCCGACCAATACTATCAATACTACCAATCCGA
>CAYZAZ010000090.1:0-1234 GCA_964476545.1 uncultured Gammaproteobacteria bacterium | reverse complement strand
CCGACCAATACTATCAATACTACCAATCCGACCAATACTATCAATACTACCAATCAGACAAATGATGATATTAATGAATAATTATTTCAGATTATTATGATTGTTTTTCGTCTAATTTTTGTCTATAATGTGTCTAATTGACCTATAATATGCATCTGATATGTAAAAATCATACGGGAAAAATTGTATTTTATATTATTTAAGCTATAATAAATACTATATGACAGGTCCAGATAGACCAATTTTTACAGCTCAAGAAGCAAATTCAGTTGGATCAACAATAATTGTATTAGCAACTGGACTGGCCGGTTGTAGTACGCCTGTTGTTGCATCGGCGGCAGAGGTTCCAGTAACCCCAGTTGTTGTGCCGGCAGAGCCAATTCAAAAAATTACGCCTAGCGTTTTTCCCAAACCTTCTCCGATACCAGAAAAATCACCAACACTAACTTCAACTCCAACAAAAGAAGCGCCCTTGCCAGATAAATATGAAAAAGTTTTAAATTATTCAGCAGAAGAAGTTATTGAAAATGCGGTCATACCATTAATTAATGCTTTTGATGTTAATAAAGATGGGAAAATTAATAGTGACCCAGATAATAATGAGCTAGCAACGGTTAATTTTGCCGTAGTTGATACTCAAGCAGTATTAGATTCTTTTGCAAAATTTAATGTTCAACGTGGTCGTAACGGGGAGATATTAACTCCTAAAACAATTCATATTTCACAGACAATATATGAGTATTTAGGAAATAAATATATTGGAGAATTAGCTTTAAAAGGAATTACTTTATTACCCGGGATTGATGCTTCTACCGATGGTCCACTTGATAAGGCGCCAGGAAATGATGATGGAGTATATGAATTAATTATTCCTGAAGATGGACACGGAGCTTATATGGTAAGAAATGCCAAGATTAATACTTGGGATGATGGAACCGAAAGACGATATATTACTGGAACGTTTATTATGCAAAGTAAATCAGGAGTTTGGTTTGAAGTACCAGCATCTGACGGAGCATTTATGGTATCAGCTGGAGAATTTAATAAACAATCACTGGGTTTTGTTTTGGCAAAAATTATCAATGGAAAATTATCAGTTTTTGACCCAACCGATTTTAATGGAGCGAATGATTTAAATGATTGGAAATCAGCTCCAGCCTTGCTTGAAACAGAAAAAATCACCCCAACACCTTCGACTGAGCTGACAAATCAATATAAAGGATTAGATATAAAT
>CAYZAZ010000089.1:0-2720 GCA_964476545.1 uncultured Gammaproteobacteria bacterium | reverse complement strand
CCAAGGGGCAAAACTTTATGATGCATTTTTGAAATGTGGTAAGACAATAACTGAAATCAATAATGTAAGAAAACACTTATCTCTTTTAAAAGGCGGGGGTCTGGCAAAAGCTGCTTACCCAGCGACGATTATCGGGCTTGTTTTCTCGGATGTCCCAGGAGATATTTTTGAAGATGTTGCTTCAGGCCCAACTTACAAAGATAAAACCACCATAGCTGACGCAAAAAAAATTATTGCCGAAAATAATCTGGGGGAGTTTGATTTAATTGAAACACCCAAAGAGGATAATTATTTTGATAATGTTAATAATTTTGTTCTTATTTCCAATAAAACTGCGGTGGAAGCAATGGCAAAAAAAGCGCAAGAATTTAATTTAAAAGCGGATGTTGTTTCCACTGATTTATATGATGAAATAGAAAAAGCACTTAAAAAGATTTTTGTGGCTGAAAAAGAAAATACTGTTGTTTTGGCTGCCGGTGAACCTAGTATTGTAGTTAGAAAAGGGGAAGGAAAAGGAGGAAGGAATCTGCATATGGGGCTTCAGGCGATTAAAAATAAAATGATTGATAAAGATTCTGTTTTTATATCATTTGCCTCCGATGGTATGGATAATAGCGATGTAGCTGGAGCTATAGTTGATAAAAATACCATAGAAAAAATAGAGAAATTAGGTTTGAATATTGATGACTATTTGGACAGTTTCAATTCTTACTCAATTTTCCAAAAATCCAGAGATGTGATTATAACAGGCCCAACTGATGCAAATGTTTCTGATCTTATGATTCTTTTAACTAAAAATAATGGAAAATAATTTAAATCAAAAAATAGTGTATGTTTTTATAGATGCATCTAATCTTTGGGAAGCACAAAAAGTTAAAGGTAAATTTTTTAATTTTGAAAAACTTAAATTTTTTCTTAAAAATTTTCACAAAGCTACAGAAATAAAATTTTTTTATTACACAGCGTATCCAGCTAATGGAACTCGGGATTATAATTTAGACGGGAAACATAAATTTTTTACTTACCTAAAGAAAGGGTTAGGATTTACTGTGCGTAAAAAAGAATTGAAAAGAATACCCATTCATAATGATATAGGTGATTTTATAAAAGAAAAAGGAAATATGGATGTTGAAATGACGATAGACATAATTCATTTTAAAAAGGAATACAAAGAAGCCATCTTATTTACTGGTGATTCTGATTTTCTGGCGTTAGTTAATTATTTAAAAAATGCTGATAAAAAGGTATATATTTATTCTTCTGAAAATAATATCTCTGAAGAATTACGAACTGGTGGAGATGGTTATAAAGATGTATTAAAAATAAAGGATGATATATGGGGAAGGGAATTACGTCATAGAGACCAAAAATAAAAGTAGCCCTCCTCGCGGAAGGCTACTCTTGGATGTAATACCCTTAAAGTTCTATGGCTAGAACTAAAAGACACTATAAGTGTATCAAAATGTCAGACAAAAATCAAGAGTTATCCACAGGCAGAAAATATGTTAATATATAAAGATATTATGGACAATAAAATTACAAAAATAATATGTCAGAACTGTAAGAAAGATTTTTTTATAGAACCTGATGATTTTAAATTTTATGAAAAGATAAAAGTTCCTGCACCAACATTTTGTCCGGAATGCAGATTACAGCGACGCTTTAGTTGGAGAAATGAAAGAACTTTATACAAACGTAATTGTGACTTATGTGGTAAATCTATAATTGCAGTATTCTCTCTGGACAAACCTACACCAGTTTATTGTCATGATTGTTGGTGGAGCGATAGATGGGATGCTGTGGTATATGGCAAAATGAATAATTTTAATCAACCATTATTAGCCCAATTTCAAAAATTAATACTTCAGGTACCATTACCAAATCTTACTGCAATTAATAATACAAACAGTAATTACATAAATCTTGGTAGAGATAATAAAAATTGTTACTTTAGTGTTAGTCCAATCAAATGTGAAGATAGTGCTTATATTTATAGAGCGGATGACTCTAGTTTTTGTTTTGATAGTTCTTTTTTAGCTAATTGTGAATCATGTTATGAAATAATTGATACTAATACGTGCAATCATGTATTTTTTTCACGCTACGCTGAAAATTGTATAGATTCCCATTTTCTTTTTGATTGTCGCAATTGCCAAAATTGTTTTGGTTGTGTAAATTTGATTAATAAATCTTATCAAATATTGAATAAACAATATTCCAAAGAAGAATATACCAAAATAATTTCTGAAATTAAAGGAAATTATTTTAAGTTATCTAAATTTAAGAAAGAATTTTTTGAATTTATAAAAAAATATCCTCATCGTTATGCTAATCTTCACAATACTTCAAATGTCATAGGTGATAATATGATGAATTTTCGAAATGGTTATTATTGTTTTGATGGGACAAAAACAACAACTGGAGAAAATTGCAAATATATTATCGGCAGTATAGGACAAACTACTGATAGTTATGATGTTTCTTATCCAATTAAACCAAACTTTTGTTATGAAATTCAATCCGGGGAACCAAGTTTCAGTGCTTTCATCAACCGCTCAAACAATATCCATCATTGTCAATATACTCAACATTGTTATTCTTCCCATGACCTTTTCGCCTGCATTGGTCTGCGTTCCAAACAATATTGCATCCTAAACAAACAATATACCAAGGAAGAATACGAAGCATTAGTACCAAAGATTATAAAGCACATGAATGAT
>CAYZAZ010000088.1:327-2939 GCA_964476545.1 uncultured Gammaproteobacteria bacterium | reverse complement strand
CATTACAAGTTTTCTAAGAGACAGAAATTGTCACCTATGTACCCGACTTATACATCCAATTGTTTGCTTTGGTTTTTTTTGGTAAAATGAGAATATGAAAGTTATTGAAATAAGGTCGACGGTTTTTCCTGATGTAAAGGTGATTAATTATGAGCGGTTTTTTGATAGTCGGGGATTTTTTTCGGAGACTTTCAAAAAAACAGATTTTGCAAATTTTAATTTACCGAGATTTGATTCTGCGAAATTTGAAGTGGTGCAGTCTAATCTGAGTTATTCTTTAAAAAATGTTATTCGTGGCTTGCACTTTCAGTGGTCGCCGAATCAAAGTAAGTTAATTCGGGTGATTGAGGGGGAGATCATTGATTTATTTTTGGATATTCGAAAAAACTCGCCTACTTTTGGCAAAATAAGTGCGGTTAAACTAACGGCTAATATTGATGAAAAATCAGAGTCAATGATTTGGATTCCCTTTGGTTTTGCTCATGGATTTGCGACGACTAAAAATTCATATGTTGAATATTATTGTGACGCCGAGTATAGTCCAACAACTGAGGCCGGAATTTCTCCATTATCAACGGATATTGATTGGAGTTTGTGTGATGTTCAGTTAAAAAATGAGTTTAATTTGATTACTCAAAATGGAGTCGTGTCTGATAAAGACAAAGCCGGATTAACTGTTGGCCAGTGGAGAAGTGATTTAAGAAGTGAGAAGTTTATTTAAGAGAAGTAATAATTTTTTGTAGTATTTTGTAATAGTCTATTAAACTATTAATGTTAACATACTCATTACCTGCGTGATAATTTGCACCAATGGGACCGAATTCAATTACGGGTAAATTTTTATCAGAAAAATATCGACCATCGCTACAATAATTTGTCCATTTTATTTCTGGTCTTCTATTAATTGTTATTTTTGTAATTTTGTTTAAAGTTTTAATATATTTACTTACATTACCAGAAGTCATTGGTGAGGTTTTTGACAAAATTGAATATTTAAATTGACTATCCTCAGCTAATTTATTAAGTTTTTTAATAAATAGATTGTAACATTCCAGTGTTGGATAACGAATATCTAGTAATAGTTCAGCTTTATCAGCAATAACATTTGGGGCAATTCCTCCAGTAAATTTACCAATATTTATTGACATACTATTCCATTTATTTTTTTGAATTTTTGGAAATAATTTTCTAATCTTCGCGTAGTAAATCATAAGTTTTTCAATAGCATTTGTTCCAGTCCAGGGTTGAGATCCATGACCAGATTTTCCCCTTGTTTCAATTTTGATAGTTATTTGACCTTTTTGTTTAATTACAACATTAAAATTACTTTCTTCGCAAATAATGGTTATTTTAGGCGTAATTTTTTTGGTTTGTAATAAAAATTTTGTTCCATTATTCCCATCAATTTCTTCATCACTAACAATCATTAAGCCAATATTTTTTTTAGTTTTAGGTAGATTTTTAAATAGAGCCATTAAAACAGCGATAGATCCTTTCATGTCAATTGCTCCTCGCCCAATAATTTTATTTTTTGATACTTTTGGTTTGAACCATCTGTCATCTGCACCAACAACATCTATGTGGCCATTAAATAAAAGGTCAAATTTTGAGGTTGGTTTATTACTGATTAGAAGTGAGGGTTTGGAAGCGGAAAAATATTTTTTGACAAAAAGATTAGAATTTGAGAAGTATCGCTCAATATAATTAATACAATTATCGATCTCTTTTTGATTATTAGTTTCTGATTTAAAAGAAATAAGTTTTTTTACTAAATAAATAATTTCTTGTTTGTTCATAAAATATATTATTGAATCGATCTTATGGATTCTAATTTTTTCTTAAAATCAGTCCATTTTAATGGTTTTGTGAAATTTTCATTATTTGAAAATGATTTTGTAGCCTCTAAAACTCGAGCATTACCTAAGGCAAAGCCAACCGCATATGCTTGTTGATCCATTAATTGATTTGCTTTTAAGATATTTGCTGCTTCTTGTAGAGCTAGAGGATATGCTCCACCTCCGGCGACCTCGGAATAAATTTTATTTTTAGTAATGATATCTGCTTGCATTGTGGTTTCATCATATCCTGGATATCCGCCTCGATATGAAAGATCATCTCTTACTGCAATTTCTTGCCCAAATATTTCATTAATGATTGTGCAGATTGTATTTAATCTAAGTGAAGCAGAAATAACTTTGTTTCTAACGACATTGTCTTGTAATAAACTAAAATCATATTTTCCTGTATCGATTAGTTTTAGGAAAAAACTCAGATTTTCCCCTGGAATATTATATTGTTGTGCTAATTCATTTAGTATACTAATTGAAGTTTTTTGTTTTTCTTTATATAGTGAGGGATTAGTAATATTTATTTGCTGAGATCTTAGTCCAGCTAATTCGTTTAATCCTTGATAACCGAAAATTTCTTTTTGAACCCAAGGTACATCTCCTAATAAAGGGATGATTATTTCCATATAATTATTTAGTCTTAATTTAATATTTTCTTGTGGAATACCTGAAGCTTTAAGTGCATTAACTAATTGAATACATGAGTATGCATCAAGATTAATTTTTTCTCTTTCAATGCTAAGCTTTTCCATCTCAAGAGCATAA
>CAYZAZ010000088.1:0-317 GCA_964476545.1 uncultured Gammaproteobacteria bacterium | reverse complement strand
TGAAGTTGTTAACATAATTAATTCAAAGTCAGTTTGAGTGAACCAAGGATAGCGAATTCTATCTGAATCAGTTTGAACTTCTTGTCGGAGACAAGGTTGAACTCCTGCAACACAAATTGGATTAGAATTATTGGCTAATCTTGCAATTTTTGGAGTATTTGCTAAAGGAGGGCAGATACTACTTCTTGATCCGTAAGCAATTGGAATTCCGGAAGTATTTGTTACAACATATACATCTTCAGCTGGATTTGTAAAAGATTGGCCATTTTTATATCTAAAAGCATTAAGTATGATTTGCCATTATCTGCATCTGGTTT
>CAYZAZ010000087.1:0-2995 GCA_964476545.1 uncultured Gammaproteobacteria bacterium | reverse complement strand
TACAAAAGACAATAAAAATGGTAAAATACAAATAACTATGGAATTTGTCCGAGATTTCGAACATGTAGATAAAAGTGATGTAAATCTTGCCGGAGGCAAGGGAGCTTCGCTTGGTGAAATGACAGGGGTTGGTATTCCAATACCATCAGGTTTTGTAATTCTTTCAACATCTTTTGAAAAATTTTTACAAGAAACAAATCTTAAAACTCAAATTGATTCTATTTTAGAAACTGTAAATTATAAAGATATTCGTCAACTTGAAAATGTTTCAGAAAAAATTGAAGCATTGGTCCTTGGTGCTCAAATACCGAAAGATATTACTAACCAAATACAAGAATTTTTCAAAAAACTGGATTCAAAATATGTTGCCGTTCGTTCAAGCGCAACTGCCGAAGATGGCTCAGCTAATGCTTGGGCGGGACAACTTGAAAGTTATCTAAATATTGGAGAAGAAAACCTTTTAGAAAACATAAAAAAATGCTGGGCCTCGCTTTTCACTCCAAGAGCGATTGCTTACCTTTTTGAAAAAGGCCTAGACAAAGAAAAGATTTCCGTAGCCGTTATTATACAAAAATTTATTGAAAGCGAAGTATCTGGTGTAGCTTTTTCTGTTCATCCAGTCACCAAAAACAAAACCCATATTGTTATTGAGGCCTGTTTAGGAATTGGGGTCGCAACCGTTTCGGGAGAAATTACGCCCGATATGTATGTTGTAGAAAAACAAAGTTGGAAAATTATGGAGAAAAATATTAACGAACAAGAAAAAGCTATCTTCCCATTAAAAAACGGCGATATTGAATGGCACGTATTGACCAAGGATAAAGGAGAAAAGCAAAAATTATCTGATTACGAAATAGTCGAATTATCAAAGTTAATAATAAAAATTGAAGACTATTTTGCCTTCCCAGTGGATGTTGAATGGGTAATGGAAAATCAAAAATTTTTGATCGTTCAAAGTAGACCCATAACCAACTTAAAATAAATTTTTATGAGTTTCTTAAATTCTCTAATAATAATATATATTCCGATTTTAATTATTATTGGATTTTTGGTGCGAAAAAATAAAAGGTTGGCCTTAAACTTGTTGTATGTTTCTTTAATTACCCTAATAATAAATACTTTACTTAAAAAACTATTTCAAACAAGTCAGGAATTTTATCCTCAAAGTCAATGGGCATTTTATGAATTTCCCAGCTTAAGCGCTCAACTTGCAATTACTTTTTGGCTTTACCTATCATATAAATTTAGGAGAATTATTTTATATATTCCTACAATTTTAATATTGGCTTTTGTTGGCTATTTCAGAATAACTTCAAAAGGACACACCATGTTAGATGTTTTAGGAGGTTTCGTTTTCGGTTTGCTGATAGTTTTTATTTTTATATATTTTGAAAATAAAAGAAAACAAGAAAAATGGGGAAGAATGGCAATAATTGAGCGTTTTCCTGACCCACTAACTCCTTTATTCCAAGATGTAATTATTGAAGTGTATACCCATGCTGTAAGAGAGACTTTAAAAGAATTAAGTTTAGCAAGTGAGAGTTTCACTCCAACATATAAAATTTTCAATGGATATATTTACAATAATTTTAACCTTAAAAAAATTCCAAAATTAAAACTGGCAAAATTATTTATCAAACTTTATTCTGAAGCTCAAAAAACGGAACAAAGGTACTATCAAGAAATTTTACCTAATGATCAGAAATTTTTGAATACACTAACAAAGGTAAACTTGAAAGAACTGCCAAATAAAAAGATACTGGAGTACTTTCAAGAAACAAAAGCACATTTTAAAAACCGAATGATTTATGAAACTGTGGTGGCATATTTTTTAGAATCTGTAATGAAAATTACAAAATTACTAATTAAATTAGTTTTGGGCAAAGAATCTAAAAATCATCCCTATCTTCAAGCGATCGTTTATCAAGGTGAAAATGAATCTACTAAAATAGACAGAGAAATTGGTGAATTAGTAGGGGTTGCAAGACAACTAAACTTGATAGATTTTTTTAAAAACAATAAAGCTAAAGAAATACTATCAAGCCAAAATAGAGATGAGAAGATCTTAAAATTCCAACAAAAAGTTAATGACTTTATTAATAAATATCATTATAGATTAACCAACTATGATTTTATTGCTCCCACTTGGGGAGAATCCCCGGAAATTATTGTGGAAATTATCAAAAATTACCTTTTAGAAAATATAGATATCAACGATAAAATAAAAACCGAGAATGAAAAAAGGAAAGATACCTTGGCAAAAATAGAAAAGGTATTTGAAACTTCTGCAATAAAAAGACTTTTATTGAAAGACAGGTTTTATAAATGGTTAAATTTAGCCGAAAAATACAATCTGTTAAAAGAAGCTCGATATAACTCACGAATGATGTATTTTTACTGGCTAAAGAGCGTACTTTTACATATCGGAGAAAATTTATTAAACGCTGGTATTATTGAGCAAAAGAGCGATATATTCTTTTTTCAAAATCAAGAATTGGAAAGTCTAGCAAATGAAAAAAATGTAACGAAAATAAATTTAGTTAAATTAAAATCAAATATTAAATATAGAAAAAGTGAAAAAGAAAAACAATATCAACTTAATCCACCTTTTGAATTTACAGAGAAAGAAAATATAAATTGGGAGAAAGAATTTGAATCTACCAAAGAACTAACTGGAATAATAGCTAATGTTGGGAAAATCAGAGGAGTATGCAAAGTAATTAATAATACAGACGAATTTATCAAATTAAATAAAGGAGATATTTTAGTCGCAAGAACTACAAATCCAGCATGGACACCATTATTTGCTATAGCGGGCGGAGTTATTACTGAAGTCGGAGGGCTTTTATCTCACGCGGCTATTGTAGCCAGAGAATATGGGATACCTGCCATTGTCAATGTGAAAGCCGCAACAAAAATTTTAAAAGACGATGATTTAGTAGAAATGGATGCTAACAAAGGTATTGTAAAAATTTTACCTTAATATTTTATTAAG
>CAYZAZ010000086.1:0-3023 GCA_964476545.1 uncultured Gammaproteobacteria bacterium | reverse complement strand
GAATGTTAAAAATATAAAGATAATGGATCAACCTCGGTCGATATTAATGATTTAAAAGTTTATTATCAGTCATATAATGGACATAGAGAAATTGATTGGAAAAAAAAATTAGGCGATGATTTGAACTGGACACTATCTTTTGATAATTTTAGAGAGAGTGACACAACAAAGCATGTTCATCGTTTACATCCATATAAAGGGAAATTTATTCCTCAGTTAGTTGAGTATTTTTTAGATAGTCATACTGATAATTTTAAAAAAATTAATTTCTTTAAATCTGGCGATATTATCCTTGATCCTTTTTCCGGTAGCGGAACTACTTTAGTACAAGCAAATGAATTAGGAATGCACTCAATCGGTGTTGATATTTCTAGATTTAATAGCCTAATAAGTGAAGTAAAACTTATTGATTATGAATTTATATCTTTAAAAGAAAAAATTGAAGAAATAAAAAAAAGTATTTTTGATTTTGAAGCTAATAATAAAATTTTTTTGTTTGAAAAAGAGCTTAATCAGAAAATATCAGAAATTAATAATAAATATTTTTCTATAAAAACAACGCAAAATGATAATTTTGGCAAAATTAAGGAGAAAGAAATGCTGTTTTTTTATAATACACTTGTTAAAAAATATAATATTGAGCTTCAACAAGAAAAAAATAAAACTTTCTTGGATAAATGGTATCTTAAAGATATAAGAGAAGAAATTAATTTTGCTTTCGAGCAAATTAAAAAAATAAAAGATAGTAAAATAAAAAAGATTATTGCAATTATATTAAGTCGTACAATAAGGTCATGTAGGGCAACAACTCATTCTGATTTAGCTA
The DNA here is from genome assembly GCA_964476545.1 of uncultured Gammaproteobacteria bacterium. Classification (GTDB taxonomy): domain Bacteria; phylum Patescibacteriota; class Microgenomatia; order UBA1406; family GWC2-37-13; genus CAYZAZ01. The sequence goes on along the minus strand of CAYZAZ010000086.1, from coordinate 2,197 downwards.
CTTTAGTTGAACCACAAATTACTCCTTATTATTGTTTTAAGCATAAAAAAATTTGCAAACCTCTTTTTACTATTAGATACTGGTTTAATCGTTATGCTGATGATACGTATTATCGCTTAAAAACATTTTTTAATGTTAAAACAAAAGCTTTTTGGTCGTCAATCACAGCTGATTCAAGAACTGTTAACATATTTAATGAAATTAAGGAAAAAAACAAATCATTTTTTGAAATTTTAATAAAACAAAAAATACAAGGGATTTTTACTTCACCTCCTTATGTTGGACAAATTGATTATCATGAACAACATGCTTATGCTTACGATTTATTTGGTTTAAAAAGAAAAGATGAATTGGAAATTGGACCACTTTATAAAGGACAAGGAATTGAAGCGCAGAATTCTTATATAGATGGTATATCAAAAGTATTAATTAATTGTAAAAAATATTTGACAAGTAATCCCGATATTTTCGTTGTTGCTAATGATAAATATAATTTATATCCAAAAATAGCGGAAAAATCAGGTTTGGTGATAATAAAGCAATTTAAACGTCCAGTTTTAAATAGGACTGAAAAAGATAAGTCCCCATATTCGGAAATTATTTTTCATTTGAAAATTAAATAATATGGCTATTAGTCAAGATAAAAAAGATAGAATATCTGAAATTATAAAAAATATTCTTATAAAAAGAATTGATAATTTTCCTGAATTAGATCATCAAAATAGAAATGCGCCATTTCATGATTTGATCTTGTCAGCATTTAAAGATCAATTAAAAAAAATAAATGTTCCTACTCCATATCTTATAGCTGTTTCAAGTTGGTTGCATGGTTTAAGTACATCATTAGGAACAGGGTTTGAAAATTTGTCTCATATTTTATCTGGTGGTTATAAAAGAGAATTTACTAATCACTTTGTTCTTAAAGTTACAAATAATCAGGCAAGAAATATTGAATTGATAATAAGAGAGCTTAAGGGTGGAAAAAAACCAAATCTAAAACAAGAAAATGAAATAATATTTCAACATAAATCATTAGAAAATAAAATAAATTCTTTAGGATTTGTTGTGGACAATTATCTTGAAAAAAATAATTTTATTGAGGGTATAGAATTAAAGTCGGTTAGGCCAAATTCTGGAGAAGTACGAGGCGAAAAGCAAAAAATTTTATATGCAAAAGCTGCATTTAAATTAATGAATCCCAATAAGGAAATAAAGTATTATTTAGGGTTTCCCTTTGACCCTACTGGAAAATCTGCGTTAGATTATGATAAAGAGCGTTTTTTTAACTATTTAGTTGAGTTTAAAAAGTTTTTTAGTATAGATGAAGTTTTATTATCATCAGAATTATGGGACCATTTATCTGGTGAAAAAGATACAATGGAGCAGATTTTTGAAATAATTATAAAAACAATCGAAAAAGTAATTAAAAAATAATTAATTGTTTTTTAATTAATGTTTTTGGGGATTGAACTGCTAGAACATGAAGATAATTCTTAAAAAAAAATATTTATATGCGTTAGTTGGATTAGTGATCTTATTTCTTTCTCAGTATTTTCCTTCAAAAATTCCATTCGAAAAAACACAAGATAATTTATTTATTGTCAAACGGGTGATTGATGGCGATACAATCGAACTGGAGAATGGGCAGATTGTACGTTATATTGGTGTGGATAGTCCGGAGCTTCATCATCCCAAAAAACCAGTTCAGTGCTTTGGTCAAGAAGCCTTAGAATTTAATAAAAAATTAGTCGAGGGAAAAGAAGTACGTTTGGAAAAAGATGTCTCAGAGACTGATCGGTACAAAAGGCTATTGAGATATGTATATGTTGGGGATATTTTTATTAATCAAAAATTGGTGGAGGAGGGATTTGCCTCAGTGGCGACTTTTCCACCAGATGTAAAATATGTAGAAGTTTTTCTTCAGGCGCAGGAAAAAGCGCGGGAAAAGGGGACGGGGTTGTGGAGTATTTGTAAGGTTAATTGATAAACTCAGCATAGTATTTTTTTATCGTACGAGAGTCTCACCCTGAATATGGTCGAAACATGTCAGGGTCCCCTCGGAAGCGAAAAAAAATACTATTGCTTCGTTTAATAATTATTTTTATGAATTTTCGATAGGTTGCACGAAATGAGGTGACTCTTCGAGACCTGCCCGCAATGCTTCGCATAAGCGATGCAGGCGGGAGCGGATTGCGAG
>CAYZAZ010000085.1:814-3092 GCA_964476545.1 uncultured Gammaproteobacteria bacterium | reverse complement strand
AACTAGTCACTAATTACTTATTACTAATTACTTGTTACGTGTTACATGCTACGTGTTATGTGCTTCGTGTTATGTGCTACGTGCTACGTAATAATATCTTGACTTTTATGTAGGTCTTCATCTATATTTAATATATGAGCGATAATGCTTTTTGTCTTGATATTGGGGAAAAATTTATTCGGGTCGTGGATTCTAAATTAAAAGGAAATTTAATTGAGGTTCAGACCTATGGCCAGACTGGTGCGATGCCATTTTATTATAATGGTGGCTCCGATAAAAATATTGAATCTCAAGCAGATATTATTCGCGAATTGGTAACAACTTGAAAAATTAAAAAAAGAAATGTCAATGTTATTATTCCCGACTCTTTTAGTTATTCACAAATTATTGATGTACCGCGATTGAATGATAAAGAACTGCAATCTGCTATTCGTTATCAAGCTGATCAATTTATTCCAATGCCTCTTGATGATATCTCACTTGACCTTGAAATAATTAAAGAAGATGTAAAAAATAAGCAAAATACTATTTTGTTAATTGCTTCTCCAAAAAAAATCGTAAGCCAATTAGAAAAAACTTTAGAATATGCTGGTTTAAATCCGGTCTCATTAGAAAATGAGTTTAGTGCCATTAGACGTTTTTATATAGAAATTGGAAAATTTATAGCTCCCTCGGTTTTACTGTTAGTGAATATTGGTTATACGACTAGTTCAATTTATTTAATCGATCAAATATCATCTGTATCGTTTTCTAGAACAATAAAAATTGGTTTAGATATTTTTATAAAAGATGTTAAATTAAATTTGAATATCGATGAAAAAAAAGCCTTAGAAATTTTGCAACAAATTGGCTTTGAAAAAAATGCCTCGATTAATTTACAGCCATATGTTCAAACAATTTTGAGTGAATTAATTGGTGAAATAAATAAGTTTATTATTTTAGCGAAAGATAAATATAATATTTCCTTAAGTCAGGTGATTCTTTTAAATTATAATTCTTTAATTATGTCGCTGGAAAAAGAAATTCAAACTTCTTTAGGCATTCCAACTCAATCTTTAACAATGGAAAATTTTTTAGTAAAAAATTCAATTTCAAGTTCATTTAATGGAGTATCTTCTTCATATATAAGCGCCCTAGTGGGCGGTATTAGATAAGTTAGTTGTAAGTATGAAAAAAAGAATTAATCTTTTCAAAGTTCACCCAATTCAAGAAATTCCTATACTGAAATTTTTTTCAGGTAGGGTTGGCTTAATTTTTAATCTTGTTGGAGTTATTTGTTTTTTGGTTTTTTTATTTTTTATTTATTTAAATATACGCTTGAATGCAGATATTTCGGCGTCAATTGCCGCTAGGCAAGAATATTTGCAGTTTTTATTAAAAAATGATGGACTTGAAGTGAAGTTGCAATATTTTAAATCAAAACAAAATCAATTAAATACTTATGCAAAAGACGACGCCCGATTTTTACCTTATTACAATATTTTAGTTGAGGCCCTAGAGTATGCCACGAACTCTCCCTCATTAGATTCGGTTGTCATTGATAAAGACCGTAATACAAATTTTGTTGTTAAATTAAATGATTTTGATTCAGCAATTAGTTTTTTAAAATATGTGGAATCTCCAATTTTTTTAGGAAGTTTTAGTAGTTTGAATTTAGTTGATTTTAATTTATTTGAAGGGGAGGATGTTAAAGCCAATAAAAATTATCAATTTACCTTTCAAGGAGCATTTAATGAGATTTCCAATAATACCCTATAGATTAAGACGCTTATATTTTGCCATTATTTTACAGCTCACATCACTTATTTCAATATTAGTGATAATTATTATTATCTTTTTTTTAGTAATTTCAATAAATATGTATTCGTCTTTAAATAGTAAGTTACAAACAGAAAAGGAGGAAACAGAAAAAGTGAGGTTAAGAAAAGAAACTTTGGAACAAAGTGCAAATTTGATAAAAAATGAAATAGATGAAGCGAATACCTTATTTACCATGCTCATTCCAGACAAAGAGGATTTTTTTACGATTATTAATGCCATTGAGGTAATTTCTAAAAAATCTGGATTTATTATCACAGAATATTCAGTAAACCTTAGCGATTCTTCGCAGGAAAAATTATCAATTTCTGTATCAGGTACGGGTGATTCCAATACTTTTGTGAATTTTCTGGATAGTTATGCATTCTCAGGAGGTAGGTTTACCACTTCGGAAAAAATTGAGTTTACCAGTTCACAATTTAAGTCGACGGTTATCCAACTTAATTTTTATAATAATAAA
>CAYZAZ010000085.1:0-804 GCA_964476545.1 uncultured Gammaproteobacteria bacterium | reverse complement strand
GACAAAACAAGATTTTGAATTTTTTAATAGAATTAAGAATAAAGTTTCTTTTAATTTAATTCCTGTCGCAAGTGATGAGGGAAAATTAGATTTAAATTATGAGACGAAGGAGAATCCGTTTTGATAAGAGAATTACGTAACATGTAACACATAGCATGTAGCATTAAATTCAATCTTGAGTTTTTAAATAATATTTAATTACTAATTACTTATTACCGATTACTTCTTCCATGTTTCTTGCTAAATGTTTCATGTTACGTGTTATGTGCTACGTATTTTGTGCAGTGATTTATTTTCTCTTTTTTTTAAGCAGTCTTTGCAATCCTTCAGATACTTCGGCTCCTTTTTTAATCCAGCTGTCAAATTTTTCTTGATTAATTTCAATTGTTTGAGGTTGGGTTTGAGGATTATAAGTGCCAATTTTTTCTAAATATTCACCATCTCTTTTTTTTCTTTTGTCAAGAGCGACGATGCGGTAGAGTGCTTCGCCTTTTTTTCCAAATCTCATTAGTCTTAGTGTTACTGCCATAATAGATTAAATTTTACCATACATATCTAATTTTTTCAAAGCGTTTTGCGCCGCTTCTTCTTCAGCGGCCTTTTTAGAATTGCCTGATCCCTCACTAATTTGTCGAGTTTTGATAAAAGTAGCCACAGAAAAAAATTTTTGGTGTTCTGGTCCAGTTTCTTTAATTGTTTTATAGTTAGGTAAGACTTTGAAGTTGGCTTGGACGTATTCTTGAAGACGGCTTTTTGGGGAAAGGTAAAGTTTATTGCCAACAATGTAATTAAGTTTATCTTTGA
>CAYZAZ010000084.1:0-3226 GCA_964476545.1 uncultured Gammaproteobacteria bacterium | reverse complement strand
ATGCTATCGGTCTTGATAGCGTCGTTAATATTCCACTAACTTTGATGAAGAACCGCCTAATTTAGTATTAAATTATCCATCACACTCTGATGAATTAGTTGTTTCCCATGGAAGTGACTTTTCTCGATAATAGCGATTTTTTAAATCAATGGGAAACATTTCAAAATATTCATTGGCATATCCGCCATCTTTTTTTATTTTCCAGGGAGAAGTTTTTATTCCATTAGTGTAATAAAGTTGATCGACAGGAATAAACAATGCCTGCCAGGAATCAGACGAGGAGTTAGTTTTTTCATCATTAAAATAAAAAAGGGAAACGTTGGGAATTAAAAGATCATACTTATTATTATCAAATTTTATTTGAACTCTTCGTCGTAAAATACTTCCTTTTTCGTCTTCTGATTGGGGAAAAGAAAGGCCATATATAAGATTTGGGTTTGGATTATTGGGGATGGGTATATGTAGAAAATTTTCCTTATAATAATAACTTGACATACAATTATCACTGGCATATAAGTTGTTTTTTTGGTCTACTTTAATATTTTGCCAGGAGAGATTCATATCTGGTTGGATAAAAAAATTAATTGTTTGCGTGAAGCCATTAGTAGTTTTAAATGTAAGCTCATGTTTGCCGGGCGTTAATTTTGAATCGGCTTGAAAAAAGAAAATAACGGGTGGTAGTTCGTTTTTTTTGTATTGAATACATTCTTCTTGAGTAACTAAGGGTTCATAAATATATCCACTTTCTGGTGTCGAATGTTCTAAATAGCAACTGACTGTCGGATATTGAGGGATACCATAGACATTTTTTATAATCTGATTATCAATGAAAAAATCAATGTTTTTTAATTTTCCAGGAAGAAATGATAAATAAAGACTACTTTCTTGCTTATTAAAAGGGACTTTTTCGAGACTATATTTTGTTTTAAGATAAAGTTCTTTTTCTTGTCTAATTTTGCCGGTGAAAGTGGGGGAATTATTAGCGATGGTTTGCCCTTGAGCAGGATAAAATAACTTTACTTCATTTTTACCCTCTTTTATTTTTTGGGGAGTCGGAGAGGGGAGGGCTACAAGGGGCTTATTATCTGTGAAATGAAATGATTTAAGAATAGAATTCATAAATTCTGAAGATGTTGCTTCAAAGAGATAAGATAAATCACCATACTGAAAGGTAATAATGTTTAAAGATCGATTATTGCTAATAGTTTCATCTTTTGTTAATTCAAGGCGATAGGCGTTTAATCCGTTGAATTTTAAGTTGATAATTTTATCTCCTACTGTTTTTTTTGCTTTATTTAATATTTTTCCGGAAATTTTTTTTATAATAATGTCTCTTTCTATAATGCGAGTATTTTCATCATAAAATTTACCAACTGATATCTTAAGAGGGGTTTCATGTTTATTGGAATTATAGTTCCAATATACATATGTATTTTTCAAAAGGTAATTTTTTTTTGGATTACATATTCCATCTGGTACGCGTAGGGAAAATTTTAATTCATTGTCTTCATAAATACTTGATGGACAAAGTTTGGCTGGTTTATTTTTTTCAATATTAAAAATAAAAGCCCGTATGTCATTTTTTGTATTTGAGTATATTATATAAATTGTAAATAAGAAGTAAAGACCGCAAAAAAATAGGAGTATTGGGGGAATGATTCTCAACCATTTTATTTTAAGATAATAACGGCGGGTTTTGACAAGTAGGAAAGTAATAAGGATAACTAGTGGCGTGATAGGAAAAAGAAAAATATCTAAAATTTTTTTAAAAAAGGCATAGATACTAAACAGAAGTATATTCATTACTATTTATTTTACAAGAAATTTATTTTTTAATTCGTAGGCAATTCCCCCCCCCAGTAAAGCGCAGGCTGTGGCGAGAATTTCGGCTGGGAGATATCTTTTTAGCCAGGATTTGATTTTCATAATATATATTCTACATGAGCATATAGTCATTCTGGCTTGACCTCCGAATCGGAGGTCTAGTCCAGAATCGTAGTTTGAGACAGTAATTATTTTTAATCAGAAATGTTTTATTTTCCCTTCAGAATATAATAGGTTGATTTTCCTTTTCCTTTTATTTCAATTAGTTTAAGGTTAATGAGTTTTTTTAAATCAAGATGTCGTGTCGCTCGTGCTCGGGTAACAAGTTTTGAATACTTCTTATCGGTAATATATCCTTTCTCTTGGATATGTTTCAATATTTTTTGATGATGGGTTTTTAATTCTGTTTGCGGATTTATTAGCAACTGGGGCAACAGTTTTTCAACACGAAGCAACTCATCAATGATACCATCAGTAAAGTACTCAAGCCACAAGGTAAAATCGAGTGTTTTATAAATATCATAATAATTTCCTTTTACGCCTACCATTTCAAAATATCTAGTGACGTTTTTGTTGTAATAATTTTCAAAACTAAATAGATTAAAAGTATTTAATCCCATCTCAGCAAGAAGTATTTTTGTTGCGAGACGAGTAGTTCTTCCATTGCCATCCATAAATGGATGTATAATAACCAGTTGTCTATGAAAGATACCGGCCAATATTAAAGGATCAACGATGTGTTTATTTGTTTTAATAAAAACAATAAGTTCTTTCATAAGTATAGGAACATCTTTAACATCAGGTGGCCAATAGATAGTTTTTTGCAAACGGGGATCATTAATAAAAACAGGATTTGTACGAAGTTTTCCTGATTGAAATACTGGAATAAGTTTGTTTGTAATTTTTTTTTGAATAAATAATAGTAAATTACTATTAACTGTCACTGTTTTTCTCTCAAGTTTGATATTAATTTCTTTTAATATTTCATTATAATTTAATACTTCTTGTTCACTGTCTTGTATATTTTGTGGTCTTGTTTTTAATATTTGCTTTACGTCAGTTAATGGAAGTGGATTGCCTTCAATACTGGTTGAGGCATAGGTCGAAATAGCTTCAGCTTTTTTTTGCATTTCAACTAATACGATGCGAGGAAATCTGCGCAGATTTAGATTATTAACAAGTTTGTTGACTTTTTTTATATTTTCTAAAAGTTTATTGGTGATGGTATATTTAGGCTTAAACATAGACAAATTATAGACGAATAATAGACGAAAGTAAAGTAATGAATAATAAGAGGTTTTATAAATAAACAACCTCAGGGGTTTGGGAGAATTATGCCTGGTTCGAGGACTTGGATTCGAACCAAGATACTCAGATTCAGAGTCTGAGGTCCTACCATTAG
>CAYZAZ010000083.1:0-3359 GCA_964476545.1 uncultured Gammaproteobacteria bacterium | reverse complement strand
TGCTATCGGTCTTGATAGCGTCGTTAATATTCCACTAACTTTGATGAAGAACCGGGAGAAATTTAAAGTATATTTTTGCATATTAAATATATATAATTGGTAAATAGATTATTGTATTGAGAAGATTTGACGATACAATATTACTTATTTCAATGATTGAATATCCAAAGACCAATTCTTTTAAAAAGGATTTTACAACGCCAATAGAAGATCTAAGACGAAAAGAATTATTAGATTTTTATAAAAAGAAGGTAGTTGCGCATTATACTGGATTACAAAATATTTCGGCAGAAAATATTCCTAATTTACAGGCAACAGGAGAAATGCCAATTTTTACACCTTATGATGCGACAAGAGGTGAGTTAAAATTACTACCAGTTGAAATGGTCGCCGAAGCAATGGTAAAGAGACATATTCATATTCAAACAATTGTTCATCCGGAAAGAATTGCACGATTGAAAGAAAAAGAAATTACAACATTTTCTCCTGCCCCCCCCAAGAAAATTCCATTATTAAAAAAATTTAAAAAAAAACATGTTGCTGTTAGTTTTGCTGATTTAGGTTTTATGCCTGTCGATAATATGGATGATGGTGGAGTGAGCGCAACTGAAAATTTGAGTAGTTTTTGGTCTTGGGCAACAAAAAAAACAGTAGCCTTACCATATATTTTAGCTTCGACGCCAGATGGAGATAGCGCTTGGTCAATTGCTACTATGGCTATTTGTCAAGGTCTGGGATTTATCCCCGTAGATAGTATTTGGTCTAAAGTAGAAAATCAAATAATAATGGCTAAGCGCATTTTTGAATTAATTGATAGTGAGCCGGCTCTCATTGGTCATCCTGATGAAGAATATTTGAAGTCACGAGCAAAATCATTAGTTGGCGCAACTTTGAAAGCAAATCCTAAAGATGCTGAAATAAGAGCTCAAGAATTATATAACGCTGGAATTAGAACATTTAGAGTTTATGATGCGCGGACAAAAGGAGGAGCTATGGTTGAGACAGTAAAAAAATTACGGGATATGTTTGGAGATACGGTGACAATTATTGCTGGTCAAGTAATTAATCCTGATCAAGCTATTGGACTGCAAGAAGCAGGAGCTGATGCGATTGTTATTGGGATTGGTGAAGGAGGAATATGTAAAACACCAAAGGAAGCATCATTGGTGGCAAGTAATGTGATGGCGGGGTATAAAATTGCAAAAAAAGGTCTTAATATTCCTTTAATATTTGATTCAGGAGTTGGGCCAAGAACTCCAGTTGCTATCGCATTAGGCGGTGGGGCAGTGATGAAATCCCAGGCACTTGTTGGTTCGGTAATTGAAAAGCCACCTTTTTGTTGGTGGTGGTGGAATAAAGGCAGATATGAAAGTCAATATAGTGGTGAAGCAGCAGAAAGAACAAAACATTTGGGTCATAAAGTTGGCCCTGATGGAGAACCTACATTTGTTGAAGGGGTCGATGAAGTCACGTATTTTAATGAAGAAGTACCGAGTATTGCAAGTAATATATATTATTTATTGCAGAGTTTAGTAACTGCTTCAGTATTTCAAAGAGTAGGTGATTTAGATGATCTCAGATTATTAAAGAAGGTTAAATTATGGACTCAAACAGGTAATGCTGTGTATTCAACTGGAGTTCACCATAATGGAAGTAAACAATAGATATTTAACTAAGTAAATTTGTGAGGAATTTTTGCATTTTTTCTCCTGATTTTTCGGCCTCGGCGAGGACTTCTAAATGATCATGTTTGACAAAAGCGAGATTGGTGACAAAAGCAAGGCCAAGGACTTTTATATTCAGTGAGCGAGCAACTAATGTCTCGGGCACGACACTCATCCCAACAACATCCGCGCCAAGAATTTTCAAGGTTCTTTTATCGGCTGGTGTTTCGAAACTGGGTCCGTGATTATAGACGTAGATTCCTTCTTGCATGGGTAGTTTTAATTTATTGGCGATTTCAATTGCTTTTTTTCTTAAGTCTTTGTCAAAAACTTGAGAGACGTCAATAAATTGCGGGCCAACTAAAGGATTATCTAAAGTCAAAAATAAAGAAATTAAATCGGAAAGAATGACAAAATCTCCAACGCGATAATTTTCATTTAAGGCACCTGAGGCAGCGGTTAAAATTAAATTTTTTAATCCGGCTTGAGCAAAAACTCTAATGGGCTTTGTCACCTCGTATCCATTATAACCTTCATACATATGAAAGCGACCGGCCATAAAGGCGATTCTTTTATTTTTAATCTTAGCAATTATTAATCGGCCAAGGTGACCGGGGACCGAAGTTTTTGCGCCAAATAATTGATCATAACCAATTTGAGTTTCGATTTTGGCATTTTCTAAAACACGGTTCCACCCAGATCCTAAAATAACTAAAGTTTCCGGAAAATCTACAACACTGGCTTGAAGTATTTTCAGTGATCTTTCTTCGGGTAAAAGAATTTTATCGGCCATATTTTTCTATAAAATATTTAGGTATTCCAATTGTGAGTAAGTCTTTGGCACTAGTATTTTTTTTCAAATCGGTGATAGTCTCTTTCATATCATAGGGGAAAATAATCCATTTGTCAGTTGATTTTACATAATAATCTGGAGTAAATTTAGTCCAGGGTTTGATAAAGACAGAAGCGGTGATTATTTCTTCGGCACCCAGTTCTTTTAAATATTTTATTCCTCGAATGAATGTTTTTCCAGTATCTGAAACATCGTCGATAAGAAGAATTTTTTTATTGTGAAGTTTATTGCCAATTTTCAAAGTAATTTTTGACATCTTTGTTTGTTTAAAATCTTTGTAACTGGAGACGGTGAAGGTAGTAATTGGCAGGTGAAGAAAATCCGACAACATATGAGAAATAGTTAGACCACCTCTGGCGACGGCGACAATTAAGTCATATTTATTTTTACTTTTTTCTATTTTCTCAGAAAGAGTATGGGTTAAATTGTGCAGTTCTTGCCAGTTTGAGCAAAGGTATTTCATAGTTTTTTATATACGCCTTGGCGATGGCCAATTGCAAAAATTTTAATTTTTTTTTCCTTTTCATGAATTTCGTAAATTATTCTATATGGCCAAAGGCGAATAGATCTTTTTTTCTTCAGTTGACCATGCATCGTCTTACCAACAAAGAGATTAATTGATAGTAAAACAAATGTTTCATTAATTTTATTTTGAATATTTGGGTTTAGTTTTTTTAGATCTTTTCTTTGCTTCCCACCCATTAGTACTTGATATACCATATTTCTTTTTAATATCATGAACACTAAAATTAGGATAATCGGTTTTAATTACCTCTTCAAAGGGAATGAAATCTTTATCTTTTTCAGCTCTTCTAATATCTTTCATTAACTCTTCATCACTG
>CAYZAZ010000082.1:0-3522 GCA_964476545.1 uncultured Gammaproteobacteria bacterium | reverse complement strand
CTTTAAAACCGGAAATCTTCTCGCTTCGCGGGAGGGGGAAAGTAGGAAACAAAAAACAATGACCTTTTTTAATCTGCAATACCGGTATTTTATTTTACCAGTATTTCTAAAACATTTTTACTATTTTTAAAATTTACAGAAATATATTTCAAATTTGGTATATATGCTTTAGCGCCTTTTATATTATTTGATGTTGAGGCAACACCTATTACAATCATTCCAGCAGAATTACCCGCTTGAATTCCAATATTTGAATCTTCAATTACCAGACATTTTTTATTGTGAATTCCAAGCCGGCTGGCAGCTAAAATATACCCTTCTGGGTTGGGTTTGCCTTGGCTGACATTTTCTGCTGAGATAAGCACCTTTGGAGTAGGCAGACCAGTATATTTCAATCTGGAAATTGCTGTGTTTCTCATTCCTGAGGTGACTACAGCCCATGCGTCAGTCGGAAGAGAATAAAGAAGATTCTTTGCACCTTTAACGCACGAAATCCCCTTTAAAAATTTATTTTCTTTTTCCTCCAATTCCAATGCCACCCTTTCAATATCTGCTTGCTTTTTAATACCAATCGTTGGAGCTAATCTTTTTATTGTATCGATGGTTCTTTCTCCGAGCGCCATAGAAAGGACTTCTTTTGCATTTAATCCTTTTTCCTGAGCCCATAGAGTCCAGTGTTTTCCTAGGCACTTCGTAGTATCAATAAGCACGCCATCTAAATCGAAAAGAATAGCTTCACTGAAAAATCTTTTCATTTTTTCAATAAAAACTTATTAATATATTTAAGAAAAATATTAATCCCGTGACAATAAAATGTAATCGCCATTTCTTCATCCGCCTCATCTACTATTCTTGGAGGGATATCAGCAATATACATTAAGCCTTCGCCAAATAGAATTTTTTCTTTCCAATGAAGGTCTTTGGTGATGATAACTGAATTTGTAGATCCGGATATAATTTTAAAAAAATCATGGTTTAATGATTCGTGTCTTTTTACTATTTCATTATCGTTATGAAACCCATAAGATACCTCTATTTTTTTATTATTCTGTTTGATCTTGAGGTCGGCATATCCTCGTCGAATTATCTCATAGCCGCTTAAAAAAAATTTTGCTTTGGAAAGATCATAAGACCAATGTCTGTATTTAGAACTTACCTCATTTTCTCCCCGACAGTCAATTAATTTAAAATCTATTAATTTCATATCGCTTTTTGAAAAATTTACAAGAATGTTTGACGCGATTAAGTCATGATGAGACTCGCATAGATTTTCCGGCGTCAATCTTAATATTGCTTCTTTCTTGCTTTGCGCAAAACTCATTATCTCGTTCAAGGGGGGAACTTTTTCCCCATTTAGATAAAAACCATTAGAGATTATATTATTCAAAGTTGGTGAAAATGATTTAAAGGCAGTAATTACTTGATTTATCCGCCTATTTACTCTTTGAAAATAAAGCCGATCAACAAGATCTGCTGCAGGTTTTTCTTTTTTCTTTACGGAATAAAAATGACAAAACAATGAGGAAAAGATTTTTATATAACACTTTTTAACCTCATCAACAGGAATGTTTAAATCGAAAATTAAATCAGATAAGTTTGCAGATTTGTAATATAACGGCATTATTGCTTTGACGACTTTGCTCAGTTTTGAAAATGAAAATTCATTTATTTCCGGATAAAATTTCTGGATTTCATTGCGTCTTGATAAAATATGGAGGATCTCATTTCGTAATTTACTATAGCCATTTTCCGCAATATCCTTGCCGGTAACTTCTTTTATAACTTTTTTGGAAGTTGGATTCTTTCTATTCTGGTTTATAATTTTCTTGTTTGCCAAAGATCCTCCCCTAAGTAAATGTTTTTTCAGCGTAACCGGATTAACTGATGCCTTGTAATTTTCAAAAATTTCAAAACTTCTTTTATATTCATCAATATTTTGACAACAGTTTATAAATTGGCTCAATTTATTATTTTTATCTATTTTAAGTAAAAGCAACAGCCTTTTACTATAGTCAGAAAAATAGAGTTCCAGGATTATTTCATCAAGGAAGTTTATTTTCCGCCAAAAATTATTAATAATATCGTCAAAAAATTCAGCCTCAAAACAAAGCAAAAGAGCGATCCCCCTGTATTCGTTGGAATGAATCTTTACAAATTCTTTTTTAAAATTTTGGCTTTGCCGGTTTATATTATTATTAAATTTTATGATATCTTTCAATAATAAAGTGTTTTTTTTCATTTATGGCTCTTGGATTTTAACTTTCTGGTGGAATAAAAACTATTAATTTTTTTACAGACATAATTATTTTCTTTGTCAGTTAAATCAGGTCGTATTGGTAAGCAAAAGGTAGTCTTTGCTAATAATTCTGAATTGGGAAAGTCTCCTTTTTTATATTTTAAGAATGAAAATGCCGGTTGCAGGTGAATCGGAACCGGATATCGCACGACAGCGTCAATTTTGTTTTTTTGCAAATAACGTAGTATTTGATTCCTTTCTTTTGATTGAACTTGAAATAAATGAAAGACATTATCTTCTTTACTACCGATTTGAGGAAAATTTAAAGGATATTTTGACAATAATTTTATATATTGTTTAGCTTTCTTGTATCTGCTTTTATTCCATCTATTGACAAACGGAAGTTTTTTTAAAAGAATTAAAGCCTGGATTCCATCCAGCCTGCTGTTATAACCTAATTCGCGGTGGTCATTTTGGTCTTTCTGCCCAAATTGACGTAGTCTTCTTAATCGGGCATTTAAGGCAGAATTATTTGTGGTTATCGCACCGGCATCTCCCGCCGCCGCTAAATTTTTACTGGGATGAAAACTAAAACATCCGGCAATCCCAAAGCTCCCCACCCGTTTATTTTTATATTTTGCCCCAATTGATTGAGCACAGTCTTCGATCACATATAAATTATATTTCTTGGCAATTCTTAGAATCGGATCCATATTAACTGCTTTACCAAAAAGGTGTACAACGGTGATCGCTCTTGTTTTTGAGGTAATTGCTTTTTCAATCTGGTTAATATCAATCTGATAATTGTCTAAATTACAGTCAACTAATTTGGGAGTGGCGCCAACGCGTAATATAGCCAGTATGGTGGCGTGAAATGTATTAGCTACAGAAATTATCTCATCGCCCGGCCCTATTGATAAGGCCCGGTAAGTTAAAATTAACGCATCGGTTCCTGAATTTACTCCGATAGAGTGTTTAGTTCCAATATACTTTGAAAATTTTTTTTCAAAAATATCAACTTCGTCTGATAAAATATAATTGCCGCTTATCAGTAATTTTTGTATTTGTTTTAATAAGGTTGGTTTAATTCTTGAAAATTGATATTGGAAGTTATAACGATCTACAATAAACTTTTTTTTCATAATGCCTTCATTATTTAATAATATATCGTTTCCCGTATTCTACCAATGCTTGCAGCCCGGCTCCGATCAAACCGTTGGCTTTAATAAACCCCAAATTACCGCCTAAATTTCTAATCACCGTCTCTACTTTATCTTGAACTCCAT
>CAYZAZ010000081.1:0-3653 GCA_964476545.1 uncultured Gammaproteobacteria bacterium | reverse complement strand
TATTTTATATAACTCAATTAAACTTTTTCCTGCCCCCTTGTATTGTAAGAAAGCCTCAACCAACATCATTAATGATGATTTAGGCAAATGAAAATTAGTAATTAAACAATCCACCATTTGAAAATTATAAGGCGGAAAAATAAATATTTCTGTTGAGTTTAATTTTAACATTTGTCCACCAGCTGGCGGACTGACATCTGAATTTGCGAGCGATTCTAAAGCTCGCACTACCGTCGTCCCAGCCGCCACTAACTTATATTCTTTCTTTTTCGATGTATCAATACATCGATATATAGCATCAGAAACTTCATAAAATTCTTTATGAAGTTTTTCATCTCGAATATTTTTTTCATCAATTGGCGCAAATGTTCCCAATCCCACATAAAGAGTAATAAAAAACTTTTCAATTTCTTTTTTTTCTAACTTACTAAAAACTCGCTTTGTAAAATGGAGCGCCGCAGTTGGCGCCGCCGCCGAGCCACTGGACCGGGCGCCGTCTGGTGCCCGGGCAAAAATTGTCTGATATTTTTCTTTTAATTCTTCGCGATTAAGTGGAGTATTTTTGATATATAGTGGAATCGGCATTGTCCCCTTTTCTTCTAATAATTTAAATAATTTTTCAAAAGAAAAATTTAACTGAAATGTAAAAATACTTTCCTCTTGTTTAATCGCCTCCACATAATCTTGAGAATTAAAATATAACTTATCACTAACTTCTATTTTCCTGTCAACATAACCTCTTATGTATTGAACATTTTGAACTTCATTAACCAAAAATAACACTGTAACCTTGCCTCCGTTTTCTTTTTTAAGGTCAATTCTTGCCGGAATTACTCTAGTATTATTAAGAACTAGAAAAGATTTTTTTGGTAAATATTTATCCAAATTAATAAATCTATCAAAAAATACCTGATCGTTTTTTGTATCATAAACTAAAAGTTTCGAACTATCCCGGGGTGTCGCCGGCTGATTGGCAATTAAATTGGGAGGAAGATAATAGTCAAAATCATTAATATTAATCATCTTGTTAAATCTAAGAAAGTATATTCGTACCCTTCAGACTTTTTCTTCTCTTTAAAAACAACTTTTTTGAATGCGGAATAATCTGGAAAAAAAGTATCGGCTTCAAATTTCCCATCTGGATGCTCGGGTGTTTTATTCACAATTGTTAAATATAATTTATCTGCTAAAGAAATTGCCTGCTGATATATCTGCCCGCCACCGATAATAAAAACCTCTTGATTAGTAGTTAGTGGATAGTAGCTAGAAGTTAGAATTTTTTTATCTTTGACAAAAGAAATCGCTTGTTCAAGTGAGGTAACATAAATCACTTTGCCAGCTGGCGGATCCCCAGAATGACGAGAAAGTATAATATTCAATCTATTAGATAAAGGTTTGCCGATTGACTCAAAAGTTTTACGCCCCATAATTACTGCATGATTTTTTGTGATTTTTTTAAATCTCTTAAAATCTTCAGATATATGCCAAAGAAGCTTATTATTCTTACCAAGTTCCCTTTTTGGACCTATTGCCGCAATAATGCTTATAATCATAGTATTTAGTAGTTAGAAAGATAGTAGTTAGGAATTACTAATGCTTTTAATTAATTTATTTAACATTTTTACTATCTCAATAACTTTACTAGATAACTCATAATAAATTTCAACCTTCATAAATTTCAAATCCTTCGCAATTAGAAGTTGACTCTCTACTTCTGTCGCCGATCCTAAAGCAATAAAATAAAATTGTATTTTCTCTTTTTTAGAATGTCGTACAAAACCTTCCACTATATTGGAAGTTACTGAAATAACCGCTCGTCTAATCTGAGAAGTTAAACCATAAAGTTCTTCTTTTGGAAAATTCTGAGTTACCCGATAAATATCTAAAATTAACAAATGTCCTTTTTGCCAAACAATCAAATCTTTATATGACCTTATTAACATGTGCTTCTTCCTAACTACTAACTACTTACCCATAAAGCCCTACCTAAAACCCTCCCACAACCGTTATCTCCGCTTTGATCGGGGGATGAGGATTATAGTCCTCAATTTTTATATCTTCAAATTTAAAATCATCAATCTTTTTTATTTTGGGATTAAGAGTTAATTTAGGAAATGCATTGGGCTTTCTTTTTAACTGCTCCTTTACTTGCGCAAAATGATTTTCATAAATATGGGCATCACCAAAAGTATGAATAAATTCCCCTGGCTTATATCCTGTCACCTGAGCCAACATCACGGTCAGTAGAGCATATGAAGCAATATTAAAAGGCACCCCCAAAAACATATCAGCCGATCTTTGATAAAGCAAAAGCGACAACTTATCTCCAGTAATATTTATGTGAAACATGGTGTGACAGGGAGCAATCACCATCGAAGCGGAGTGACTTCCCGACATCTCATAAATACAACCGGCATTCCACGCCGAAATTATATAGTGTTTTTTTTGCGGATATTTTTTTATTTTTTCAATTGCCCAACCTAATTGATCCACTGTTTTACTTCGCCCAGCGGGCCATTTGCGCCATTGCACTCCATAAACTGGCCCCAATTCTCCCCATTTTTTTAAAAACTTTTTATCAGTTTGAATTTTTTTTAAAAAATCTTCATAGGTTATTTTTTTTGTTTTTTTAGCTGTCACCGCCCACTCATATTTTTTATAAGCCCATTCATCCCAAATATGTACATTATTTTCCACTAAATATTTAATATTTGATTCACCAGATAAAAACCAAATTAATTCATGAGTAATGCCCCGGAAAAAAGTTTTTTTCGTTGTTAATAAAGGGAAACCTTTAGATAAATCAAATCTGATCTGCCGACCAAAAACACTTTTTAATTTCACTCCCGTCGAATGACTAATCTTCCAAGTTCCATTTTTCACAATATCCTTTAATAAATTTAAATACTGATACTCAGGATGATTCATAATAATTTAAAGTTCAAAATTTATAATTCAGAATTAAATTAAAAATTTAGAATAGATACCGAATTCTACAAATACTACACCGTCCCCATATCTTTTATCTTAAACATTCCTTCTTCATCAAACTCCACCTGAAAAATTGGTAAACCTTTAGCCAGTCTTTTTGCAGTTTCAAGCGTCTGAATTTCCGCCGTATCTGAAAGGGCATCGTACAACCATTCTTCATCACAACCATCGGACAACTTCACAGCTTTATTTTTTAATAAAACATTAGCTAATTTTCGATGACGCGCATCAACAAGAGTTGTATGATAAATAAATATCTGAACATTTATCTCGCGTCCATCTTCCAACTTCAATAAATACTGGGGATAAATTCCATAATTACCGCGAATATAAACCACCGCTCCCTCACCATGCTCTCCGTGTAAAATAATTTCAACCGCCCCATTTTTTACTACCTGTGCACTTTTTTCTTTAACAAAATTTAACTCATCTTCAGTTAATTGATAATCTATTAGACAAACATAATCAAAGGGATGGAGAAACTACTTACTTAAAGGAATATGGCCCAGAGATGATGGGATTAGCTTCCGTTTATGCAACAAATGTAGGGTTATTAAAATTGTCCCCTTACTTAAATAATTTTTTTGGGGTAACTGAAGTCGATGGTCTTGATGCAATAGGAAAAGCTATTACAAGTGCTGTTTCAATGGATATTGATCATC
>CAYZAZ010000080.1:2438-3769 GCA_964476545.1 uncultured Gammaproteobacteria bacterium | reverse complement strand
TTAATAATTGTTATTAATTACGGGGGGTGACATTTTCATTTGGGTTTGACAGTATTATTTAGAGTGAGTTAATATTAATTAATTAGGTAGAATATATATATGAAAGCATTTAATTTTTCACTATTTGATCAAAATAGTAAGTTGTATAAATTATCTGATTATTTAGGGAAGTGGGTTGTCGTATATTTTTACCCTAAAGATGATACTCCCGGGTGTACTAAAGAAGCCTGCACTTTTAGAGATTTGTCGGCGGAATATAAAAAGCGAAAGGTAATGATTTTTGGAATTTCCAAAGATTCAATTGAATCTCATAAAAGATTTGCAGAAAAATATCATTTAAATTTTCCTATTTTAAGTGACGAAGAAAAAAAAGTAATTAAAGAATATCAAGCTTGGGGAGAAAAAAAATTTATGGGTCGCACTTTTGAGGGAGTTTTAAGAAAGACATATTTAATTGATCCCAAAGGGGAAATTGTGAAAATTTATGAAAAAGTTAATCCGCTTTTTCACGGAGATGAAATACTTAAGGATCTAGATCAATTAATAAAATAAAAAAATGTTATTATATAGATTGTTGTATTAGGCCGCGCTTGACCTCGTAGGTCGGGGAGGTTGGAATAATTTTTCGATCTTGCTATAATTTCTTCATGGTAAAGAGAAATAAAGTTTTTATTAAAAAAAAGGACGGGATTAAACTATGTGGGATTTGGCACTGGCCGCAAAATAAAACGATTAAAGTGGTTATTTTAGCGCATGGTATAACTTCTGATAAGGACGAGGAAGGAATATTTATACAACTGGCAGATTGTTTAAAAGAAAATGGTTTTGCTGTCTTTCGTTTTGATTTTCGGGGACATGGCGAGAGTGAGGGGAAGACGATAGACGTCACACTAACTGGAGAAATATTAGATATGGAAGCGGTGGTTGATTATGTTCAAAGTCAAGGTTATCAAGAAATTAGTTTGTTGGGTGCTAGTTTTGGGGGAGGAGTCGCAATTTTATATACGGTAAAAAATCAAACAAAGATAAAATCTCTTTGTCTTTGGAATCCAGTGTTAAATTATGATCATTGTTTTTTAAACCCAACTCTTCCCTGGTTAATTGAGAGAAAAGGACATATGAAAAAAGACTTAAAAGAAAAAGGTTGGACAACTATTGGTAGTCGGAAAGTAGTTTACGGAAAAAAACTTTTTGATGAAATGGCTAAGTTTTTTCCTTATAATGAATTAGTAAAAATTAAAATTCCTGTAATTATTTTCCATGGTGATAAAGATACTTATGTGCCGGTTGAGGATTCAAGAGAGTATATTAAAGGGGTGGGTGAGTTTTAT
>CAYZAZ010000080.1:0-2428 GCA_964476545.1 uncultured Gammaproteobacteria bacterium | reverse complement strand
TAGTTAAAGATTAAGATTGCCACGGTCGCTACTCCTGCCGAAGGCATCCCTTCGGGACTCGCAATGACATTATTATTAAAACATTAGTATTTTTTAAGAAATGATAATTTTTCATACTTTGATTTTTTTAATTTCGTTTATTTTTATTTGGATTGGAGCGGGATTAATCGTCCGCTCAACTGACAATTTTAGTCGGAGGTTTAAAATATCTTCTTTTGCGATGTCTTTTTTTATTTTAGGAATTTTAACTTCGGTGCCGGAATTTTCTGTTGGTCTTAATTCGATTGTGCGAAATGAGCCGGAAATATTTGTGGGGAATTTAATTGGTGGGGTAATTGTCATATTCTTACTAATTATTCCTTTATTGGCTATTATTGGAAACGGAATAAAATTGAGTCATCAGTTAGATAGTAAAAAACTACTCTTATCTTTAATCGTTATTGCTTCGCCGACTTTTTTAATTTCCGATGGAAGAATTACACTTTATGAAGCAGTTTTATTAATTCTTCTCTATTTCATTTTGTTTATTTTTTTTGAAAAAAAGAAAGAAATTATAGAGACCATTGAGAGTAATTTTCTCAATGAAAAGAAATCTGATTGGAAAGATATATTTAAAATACTAATCGGAGTTGTAATTGTTTTTTTCGCTAGCCGTTTTATTGTGATTGAAACAGAATACTTAGCTAGTTTTTTTAAGATTTCACCATTTCTAATTAGTTTAGTTTTTCTTTCACTGGGGACTAATTTACCTGAGTTGTCCGTTGGTTTAAAATCTTTAGCCTTAGGAAAAAAAGATGTGGCTTTTGGAGACTATATTGGGTCAGCATCGGCTAATACACTTCTTTTTGGAGTTTTAACCTTAATTAATAAAGGAGATATTATCGTTCCAAATCATTTTTTTGAAAGATTTGTTTTTTTAATCATCGGTTTAACTCTTTTTTATTTATTTTCTCGTTCAAAAAACGATATTTCTCGCACCGAAGGAGGAATTCTTCTTTTTGTATATTTATTATTTTTTTTAGTTGAAATAATTTAGGTATAATTAGCTCATGGCAAAGGATAAATACACTGCAGTTTGGGTTTCGTACTCTTCAATCTCAGATTTTCTTAAATGTCCACGGGCTTATTATTTGAAAAATGTGTATCGCAGTCCTGACACTGGTCACAAAATAAAAATTATTAGTCCGCCATTATCTTTGGGGCAAATTGTTCATGAAGTGATCGAGGGTTTATCTGTACTGCCGGTGGAAAATAGATTTGACGAATCGTTAGTAGAAGAGTTGGGCCAAATCTGGCCAAAGGTTAGTGGAAAACAGGGTGGGTTTACTGATTTTGAGACAGAAGCTGTTTATAAAAAAAGAGGTCAGGAAATGCTAAGAAGATTAATGAATAATCCCGGACCTTTAAAAAATAAAGCAGTAAAAATTAAAATGTCACTTCCTTATTATTGGTTATCGGAAAAAGATAATATTATTTTATGTGGCAAAATTGATTGGTTGGAATATTTAGCGGAGTCTGACGGGGTTCATATAATTGATTTTAAAACGGGTAAGCGAGAAGAGGATAAAAATTCATTACAACTTTCCATTTATTACTTATTAGCAACTTTTTGTCAAAATCACCCAGTAAAGAAAGTTAGTTTTTGGTATCTTGAAAACAGTGAATCACCAGTAGAAAAACCTTTACCAAATTTAAAAAAATCAACGGAAATAATTCTCGAAATTGCCAAGAAGATAAAATTAGCCCGCCAATTATCTGTTTTTAAATGTCCGAATAAAAACGGTTGTTATGCTTGCTTACCATTTGAACAAGTATTGAAAAATGAAGCTAATTTCATTGGAGTGAGTGGTAATAATGAAGACATTTATATCTTAGAAAAGTTAAAAGAAGTAGAAGAGCAGAGCGTTATTCTTTAGATCTTACATAAATTGAGATTATTTGACCTGATAAGATGTATTAAATATCTCTTGAATTCCAGATTAAAATTTGCCATGATGTTAGTGTTCAGATAGAGATAGGATAAGGAGTACCCACCTATTTTTATCCCGATGAATATCGGGGAGCAAATTTTGGTGGGTTCAAGAAACTCTAAATTCATTGAAAACTCATTAAGAGTTTCTAGAAAGGGGGTGAAAAATATATGGCAGCATTTTCAC
This sequence comes from uncultured Gammaproteobacteria bacterium, assembly GCA_964476545.1. Lineage (GTDB taxonomy): Bacteria > Patescibacteriota > Microgenomatia > UBA1406 > GWC2-37-13 > CAYZAZ01. The sequence continues at coordinate 272 of CAYZAZ010000080.1, read as the reverse complement.
ATAAAAATACAAAAGGTCAGACATACTTTCTTCACATGAGAGACGTAGTACTTCGAGGCAGTGGCAAAACACAAAGAATATATTTCTTTGCAAAAGTTACAGCAAAAGGTAGCTTAGATGCACTTCCAGAAGGATATAAAGTAATTGAAAATAAAAAAACTGGTCTTCCAGTTTTAAAAAAAGCCTAAGCTTAAAAAGTTAGGACTTGGGGAACGGCTTGTCCGTTCCCTTTTTTTTTCAATAAAATGCCCTGGCTACGACCTACTTTCCCC
>CAYZAZ010000079.1:0-3780 GCA_964476545.1 uncultured Gammaproteobacteria bacterium | reverse complement strand
AATTAATGGAACTGGCCACCATTACGACTTCTGGCCCTTCCATAATTACAATCAGTCCCTTTGACCCATCAACAACCCAAGATATTGAAAAAGCAATTTTAAAATCTCCCCTCGGCCTCTCTCCTCAAGTACAAGGTCAGAAAATTAATGTAAATATTCCTGCCTTATCCCAAGAACAAAGAGAAAAATTTTTAAAACTAATTGGTCAAAAAATTGAAGAAAAAAGAGTTAGCGTTAGAAACGCTCGAGATAATGAAAGAAAGAAAATTAAACTTTCATTTGAAAATAAAGAACTAACTGAAGATCAAAAATTCCGACTCGAAAAAGAAATCGACAATATTAATGAAAAAATCATGGAAGAAATCCAAAGTATAAAACAAAATAAAGAAAAAGAAATCATGGAAGTGTAATTTAAAAATTAAATTTTTTTAATGCTCAGCCTTCTTGTTTTTATAATCATTCTTGCTGTCCTTGTTCTCATCCATGAATTTGGACATTTTATTGTTGCTAAAAAGAATGGTATCTTAGTCGAAGAGTTCGGCTTTGGTTTTCCACCCAGACTCTGGTCTAAAAAAATAGGGGAGACAATCTATAGTTTTAACGCAATACCATTAGGCGGATTTGTCAAATTATACGGAGAAGAATACAACGAACAAATTAAAAAGAATAAAACTCGCGCCTTTTCCCAAAAAGCTCCATGGCAAAAATTTTTAGTCATAATTGCCGGTGTTGTCATGAATACTTTACTTGCTATCGGAATTTACTATGGATTATTATTTGCTAATAATTATCAGTCCGAACCTCTCTTAATATTTAACAATTTTAAATTTACATTTGGTCAACAACAAGGAAAAGTAATCGTTGCTAATGTTATTCAAAATTCTCCGGCAGAAAAAGCTGGTATTACCACAGAAGATGCACTCATTAAAATTTCATCGCCAGCTTCAAATTCAATCACTATTACATCAGCCAATCAAATGATTCAATTTGTAAAAAATAAAGGCAACCAACAAATAGTTCTTGAACTAGAAAATATTAAAAATGGAAAAAAGAAAATTGTGGCGATTACCCCTTTATATGATGAAAAATTAAAAAGATCTATTATTGGAGCTAATCTTGTAGATGCCGTTGTTATTAACTATTCCAAGCCAGAAGAGAAATTTCTTTCTGGGATCCTACATTCATATAATATTCTAAATTATAATATTAAGACCATTGGCACACTTTTCTCTTCATCAATCAAAGAAAAAAAATTAGAGCCAGTTAGCCAAGCTGTATCAGGCCCAATTGGAATTTTTTCAGTTATTAGCGATCTTATAAAAACTTCTGGAGAAAAATTCTTTATAAATTTGCTCAATGTAATGGCTCTTTTAAGCTTATCTCTCGCAATGGTTAATGTTCTTCCTTTTCCAGCTCTCGATGGTGGCAGATTAGTTTTCGTGGTTTATGAATGGATTACCAAAAAACAAGTCAATCAAAAAATTGAACAGTATGTCAATCTAGCCGGATTTTCCATACTGATTCTCATGGCTATTTTAGTAACAATAAATGATATTATTAGGCTTATCAAATAATTATGAAATTAAAATACGAAAATATTACCATATCAGGTGGAGTTTCAACTGGAAAAAATACTTTATTAAACAATTTAAAGCCATATCTTCGCCCCCTAGACTGGAAATTTGCCTCTGGTGGCCAACTTCTAAGAGATTTCACCAAAGAATATGTTCAACCTCTAGCATCACTTGCTGATAAAAAATTTCATAACGCACTTGATAAGCGTACTCTCGATTTGTTGAAAAATGGTCACATGGTCATTGAAGCTTGGTTATCTGGATTTATGGCACGAAAACTAAAAAATACATTACGAGTACTTCTTGTTTGTAGCAACGATGCTCTTAAAATTGATCGCGTTGCCAATAGAGACAAGGTGACAATAGAACAAGCAAAAAAATTTATTAAAGAAAGAGAAGAAAATAATTTTATGGAATGGAAAAAAATATACGGAAACTATAACTTCTGGTCACCAAAATACTATCACCTTATTATTGATACTTATTCTTCTGGCCCCCTTCAAACAGTGGGCAAAGTATTAGATAAACTCGGTTATGATAATGAAAAAATCTTCATTACTAAAAAATAATATATTGACTTTTTTTAATTATTAATCTATTCTTTTCCTATCATATGATTTTTCTTGCTCTCAAAACTTACGAAAATGCAACAGGGGATAAAGCTATTCAATTACTATCACAAGTAAAAAAAATCTCATTAGAAACAAATGTACCAATAATTGCTTGCACTCAAACAACCGACATCTATAAAATCAAAAAAGAACTTGATATAGATGTCTGGGCACAACATATTGACCCAATTGATCCTGGAAAAAACACTGGTTGGATTTCCCCCTACAGCGTCAAACAAGCTGGAGCAAGTGGAGTATTAATCAATCACAGCGAACATAAAATACCAGAACAAACAATTATTAAAACTATCTCCATGGCAAAAAAATATGGCTTAAAAACAATGGTGATTGCCCAAAATTCAACAATGGTTTTAAGGTATGATCAATTTGATATTGATTATATTTCCTATGAAAATGAAGAATTAATTGCCAGTACCACCTCAATGATTGATAATCAAGAAAGCGAAATTAAAAATTTAGTTAAAAAATTAAAACATCCACTAATAATCGGTGCCGGTATCAATGATAGTAAGGATATAAAAAAAACTATTTCTGCTGGAGCCAGGGGAGTCCTGATGGCCACTTACTTTGTCACCGCCCCAGATCCAAACCTTAAACTACATGAACTAGCCAGAGGATTTAAGAAATAAAATTTTATGTTTTGTTAATTTTTTTACAACACCGTCCATACGAACCACACTTAACTGAACTAAACTCAAAATTTTGATTATTACCACACTTATTTCCTCTTAAAAAATCAAGAGAACCTAAATTAATATCTACTTGACAAAAATCATCTGGAGATCCATCTAATCTACATATTTCATCATTACTTAAATTACTTACTTCTTCTTTATTCCATCTGCAACAAAAACCGACAGGTAATGCTTTTTTATACAACAAAGGATGATTTAATGCTGGACCACACCGCGCAAAAGAAGTATTACTTGTCACCTTTGATAAATTTTTTTCTCCAAATACTTTTTTTAAAACAGTGACACTATAGTTAGTCAAATAATTTAAATAATCATCAGAACTATTTGCAATTTGAGCAAAACCTTTTTTACAAGGATCATTATATTTAATCATTGAAGGTTGAGCTTTAAACATATTTAAATAATTAGCAAAAAAATTTGGTAGACCCTTTTCATCAAAAAGAATATCAGCCTCTTGCCAAGTACAATAATCCACATTAGTAGATCCTTCAATTTGTTGACAATCATCACGATACTTATCTTCTCGATTAATATGATCAGATAAATAACTCGCCTTAATTGTTGGTATCAAATTTTTTATTGTTGGTACAACTTCTTTTCCAGCCGCTTGGGATTTAATTACATTCTTTTGTCTACTTATATAATTAGTAATATATACAGCGCCTCCCAATATTAATCCAAATAATAAAATAATTAACAAATTTTTACTAAAACATATCGCTTCTTTCTCATGATTATTCTCAGCCATATTTTTAAGAATCAAATTTTTAATAATGTATATAAACACTCTAACACTGGGGGGAGGAATTTTGTCAAATGATTTTAGGTTCTATAACAAATGTTGTGGGTAACTTTTAATACTTTAGACTATCTTCACAG
>CAYZAZ010000078.1:0-3843 GCA_964476545.1 uncultured Gammaproteobacteria bacterium | reverse complement strand
GGAATCGAACCCCCATCACTGGTTCCGAAGACCAGTACTTTATCCGTTAAGCTATAGAGGCTCTGCACTGCGGGCTGGAGACCAGTACTCCAACTGGAGCTTTTTATATTATATACTATAATATGCCTGCTCAGATTATCTATTTAATATTTCTTATCCTAGAATTTTTTGTTTTCTTTTTTTTTAGCCTTTATTTAATATTTTTAATTTATTCCTCAATCATGGGCGCACCCTACGTCGCTTCAAAAAATAATATTATTAAGGAAATTTTGGAAAAAGCAAAACTTAAAAAAAATAAATATTTTATTGAACTCGGAAGTGGTGATGGACGAGTAGTGAGAAATGCAGTTAAAAATTATCAGGTAATTGGTTTAGGAATAGAAATTAATCCACTTCTAGTAAACTTATCAAAAATACTTGCAAAATTTGATAAAATTAAAATAGATTTTCAAAGAAAAAATATTTACCATGTTAACCTTGAAAAGGCGGATTATCTTTATCTTTTTTTAATGCCCGAAATGATTGTTAAATTAATCAATAAATTTAATAAAGAGTTAAAAAAAAAGACATTGGTAATATCTCATGGTTTTAAAATTCCCGGTTGGGAAAAAAAACTTGTCAATCAATTAAATAATAAGCCATTTCCAACCTATTTTTATATCAAATGAAAAAAACTTTAGTTTACATTACCATCTTTATTCTAAGCATGATTTTTAATACATATTTAATTTTTAGATTGAATAGAAAAAATTTACAAACAAAGACAACTCAAAAAGTCCTTAAAGAAATTGAAACCCAAGACCCTGATAGGCAATTTCAAAAATCATCCGCTCCTTTTGTTTTAGGTGAATATACTACTCAATTTCAACTCGCCGACTCAAGAGTAGCTAATCTTAAAACTTTTTTTCGCAAACACAATTCAGTTCTCTACGACCACGCTGAATTTATTGTCAAAACAGCTGATAAATATGGTTTTGACTACCGATTAATTCCAGCCATTGCCATGCAAGAATCCAATCTTTGTCGCCTCATCCCGGAAAATTCCTATAACTGTTGGGGTTGGGGAATATATGGCAGTATTGTCACTCGATTTTCATCTTATGAAGAGGCAATTGAAACAGTTGCTAAGGGTCTAAAGACAGAATACATCGATAAAGGATATATTACAGCCTCAGCCATTATGCAAAAATATACACCTTCATCCAATGGTAGTTGGGCGCATGGGGTAAATACATTTCTAAAAATACTTCAATAGATATTAGCTAATAGCTATTAGCTATTGGATCGACCTTGATGAAGATAACTCTTGGGATAAGGAAAACTGCGTTCCTTTTTTCTTCGATAAAGAAGCAAATAACGATCCTCTTTTTTTTCTTTTAGAAACCATAGCCGAAAGCCAAGTTTTTGACTCACCAATTTTTGCCCGAACTGTACGAAGTAAACTTAATATAATTTCCAAAAAACGCACATGATAAATACCGGTTTTTTCGGGAAGAGCATTAATTGTCAACTTCTCAATATCTGAAACTTCTGAAAGAAGAGAGTTGTCAGCTCGTTTGACCATCTCAATTTCTTTCCTAATAGCCTCAGTTAATTCCTTAATTTGATCTTTAATAATTTTGCTTTCATAATACTCTTGATAGCTAAAAATGCTAAATTCTTTTCTTGAACCAACTGATTTTCCTTTTTTTTCTACGGCTTTCTGTTCAAAATCTTCCTCTTTTTCTTCTTTGGGAGCTTTACCAATAAGTTGATCAAAAATACCATTACCCATTTGTTTAAAAGAATCAAGTGTATTATCAACAGTTGAAGAGCCAAAATCCTTTAATGTCTCAAGTGGATTAGTAGAATTTGAAGAAGTTTTACTGGATTTAGTCTTTGAAAACATGGCCAAATTATACTACAGGCTATTTAAATAATCAAGCGTTTTTTGCTTACGCAAAATTGTCGAATAGAAATAAGCATTCTTTTTAGCCTCATCTCTTTCAGCATCAGTCTTAAAATTAGTAAATAACTTGGCTAAGTCAGCCTCCTCGACAACAATTTTCTCTACTTCACTAATTTCTGCGAGTATAAATTCAAGTTTGTAAGTATCTAGAATTTCTCGAGAAAATCTCTCCCGAAGCTGTTCTTTAGTTAAATTATTAGATTTAAGATAAGAATCAACCGTTAAGCCAATTTTAATTAAATCATCCACAAATTTAGCCAGTCTTTTTTCCAACTCTTCTTCGATAATGATATCTGAAATTTCACATTTGACTTCTTTCAAAAGGGCTTCAAGCATCAAACTCAGATTTTTCTGAGCATCAACTTCCTTATTTTCTTTTGGAGCCTCCACTGGTTTACCCGGAGTCCAAATTTCTGGCTTTTTATTTGCTTTAGCTTTCTTAATCACTTCTTTGTAATTACCAAGAATAATCTCTGGTTTTTGAGCAATTGTAAATCTTATTTTCCAGTTTGCTTTATCTTTAGCTTCAACTAGCTCGATCTTTGGAGAAATAACTGGCTTCAAATCTTCTTTTTTTATCACTTCTTCATATATGCCTGGAAGCAGTGTGCGTAGAATATTCTCAAAAACACTTTCTCGCTTAATATGTTTTTCAGCCAAAGCTTTTGGTACTTTACCTTTGCGAAATCCCTCAATTGCCAACTCCTTTTGCAAAATTTCAAAAGACTTCCCAAATTGCTTATCAATGTCCGCCCAAGGAATTTCAACTAAGATTTCGAAAGTATTTTTTGGTAGTTTTTTTAAGTTAGTAGAAATCATGAAATGTAATCTTAAACTATTTAGCTGAAGAAATCAAATCTTTTTTTTCATATTCCCGCTTCAATTCATTCATAAATGATCTAATCTTTCCCGCCCAAGTGGTGCTTTTATTGGCATAAATATAACCCACATCTTCCACAGTCTTTGCCCCTTTATCATAATAATTTTTTCTCAATCCCTTGGCAACCGTCATTACAGCTTCGTCCCAAGATTCAAAAGTAATATAGCCACCACCCCAACCAAATGGGTTAAAAGTAGCCGGCGCAATCATATTACCGAAGCGCGACTCTAAGCCAGCAATGGCCGGAAGCATAAAACAGTCTAAATCATATTCAATACAAGCCTCCATAAAGCTATCCACGCTCTCAATCATCGGGGATTGATAACGAGTAAGAACATTTTGAATAGCTTTTTTATACTTAATTCTTTCCAAATTTAAGGCGTCAAATTGGACATCAGGAATAAAATAAGTATTGGTATTTAAAGCTAAGTATTTTAATTGAGCCGAATTACCAGCAATTTCATCGGCAAAAATAGACCTGGGAAAAAGGAAGATAAGTACGAGTAAAAGACCTGTAATAAAAAGTATTTTATATTTGTGGGTCATATTCTTTATTAACATTACCCTCCACATCTTACTTCAACACTTAGCTCAACGCTGTTCGCTCGACGTGTTGAAGAGCGATTGTTGGAGGGTTAAATCACAGTAATCCCGACTTAGTCGGGAAACTGTGATTAAAAAAAATCCTAAAGCATTGTTACTTAGCGTAACAAGACCTTAGGATGTAGTGATATTATAGCATACTATTATAAGCTTGTCAACAATTTTCATATTAGTACTTATAGAATTAATTATACATACAATTTACCCCAAAATAGCCTCAAAATTCACTTTCAACCTTCCCGACCTACGAGGTCAAGCGCAGCAGGCTACAACACTCTAGTTGATAACAAAATTTCAAATTCTATAAAGTTACTCCAAATAAATCGGGGAATAAACCCAAAGCTTTAAGAGAAGTGGGAAACCTCTGATTTCAGTGGACGATAGAGGACTTGAACCTCTGGCCTTCACAATG
>CAYZAZ010000077.1:499-3912 GCA_964476545.1 uncultured Gammaproteobacteria bacterium | reverse complement strand
CAATCTACCAAACCCCCGGGGTTGTTTATAAAATTGCAAAAGGGTTGAGTTATAATTTATCTGAATTACTTAAAGATTTATAAAATAAATAAATATTAAAATGAAAAAAATTAAAGTAAAAAACACTACTTCCTTATCAAATTTCCAAAAAAGTATTAAGAGAACTAATGAATTAATTCATTCAATAATTGGTAATATTGTAGCAACAGAAGCCACTCTTGACATTTTATCTAAAAATAACAAGCAAATATACAAGCATCCCGTTGCTAAATCTTTGAAAGTAAATGCAAATGATAAAAACTATATTTTTGAATTAGGTTTTATAGCTCTCTTTGCGAATTTTGAAGCATTTATGCATAAATTGATCAGCGACTTGATTATTAAATATCCAAAAAGCATAAAGGAATCTGATCAAATGATCAAAATTGGAGAAGTTATTTCTATGAGCAGTGGTAAAAAGATAAAAGAATATATTATTGATAATACTGCCGTTGAGAATTCTTTCAGCATAGATAAGTGGGAAACTTATCTAAAAGACAGATTTAATATAAAAGCTTTCCCTGATGAAAAATTTAAAGAAGAATTATGTATTATCAACGAACTTAGGAATCTTTATCTCCATTCTGGAGGAATAACGAACTCACTTTTTGCAAGAAATATAAAAAAATATTTTAAATCTACTGTTCCAATAAATCAAAAAATTGATTTCATCGATAGAAAAAAATACTTTTATATATTATCCAGAATGTTGATTGATTTATATAAATATTTGTTTACTCAATAAATAAATTATATTAATTATAAGGATTAAGTTGTTCCAGACCCGAGTATTCTGTCAGAAAAAGAAAAATAAATATAGATAGTTTTAGATTATCTTAACAATCTACCAAACCCCCGGGGTTGTTTATAGGGATGGTAATGGATAAGCAAGATTCTAATTTAGAATATTACAAATGGTTACCATTAAATTTGATAAAAAAGGACGATCAAATTGATACAGCTTTATTTCAACTGGATAATTACGATGGAACACTTTTATTACCGCTGAAATTAGGTAATGCAGAAAAAATGCAGGTTGGAGACGCAGTATATTTCATTGGTTTTCCATATGCTGCTCAGCTAATGAATGAAGGATATGGTATTACTCTTATTGTTAATCAGGGAATTATTAGTAGTGTAAAGAGAAACGGAATAAACCCTGATCATCCATTAGATTGGTTTATTATTGATGCGATAAGTAATCCGGGAAATAGTGGCTGCCCTTTAATAAATTCAGTAACAAATGAAGTAGTTGGTCAAATGATTAGTTCTTTTAGGACTCCTTCAAGAAAATATCAAGACCTCGAAATCAGAGAACCCATGCATATTGCTGGAGCAAAACCGATTAATCTGGCCAAAAACTTTTTGAAGAAACTATAGGGTTTAAAAAAGTTCTAGACCCGAGTGCTCCGCATAAAAATTGAAAAATAAAGATAGTTTTTGATTGTTTTAACAATCAACCCCACGAGGTTATTTAGCAGATTAAAAAATATACATATTTATTTAATAAGAGAATCATCATTTGATCTAGCGAATATAAATAAGCTACAATAAACTTGATTATGAACATAAGCAAATCCGTTCAATTACTGCAAGATACTTTTGATATAAATGCAATTTATGCACAAAAAATTGTTGGAATGGTTGACTCCTCAAATTTATTAGAAGAAGCAAAAATACTAATTGAAGAAAAACCAAAACCATTTGTAAAATGGGTTGGAGGAAAAAGACAACTTCTTAAACAATTTCGATTGATGGAGCTTTATCCCCCTGAAAAATTTAATATAAAAACGGGAAGATACTTTGAACCTTTTGTTGGAGGAGGAGCGGTATTTTTTGATTTATTACCTGAAAAATCTTTTCTTTCAGATCTAAATTCAGAACTCGTTACAACTTATAATGTAATAAAAAATGATGTTGATAGATTAATAAATTCTCTTGAAAAATATAAATATGAAAAAGAATTTTTTTTGAAAGTACGTTCTATGCAACCAAAACAGCTTCCTGATGTTGAAATCGCATCACGCTTTATATATCTTAATAGAACCTGTTTTAATGGAATGTATAGGGTAAATAGTAAAGGAGAATTTAATGTTCCATTTGGAAAATATTCTAATCCACTTATTTGCGATGAGCAAAATTTACGACGAGTATCAAAAGCATTAGAAGATGTTGAAATTAAATGTCAGGATTATAAAGTCATTTTAAAGTTTGCAAAAAAAGGAGATTTTGTTTATTTTGATCCACCTTATTATCCAGTGAGTAAAACAGCGTCGTTTACTTCTTACACAGCTGAATCATTTTTAGATAAGGAACAGATAGAACTACGCGACACTGTTCTTGAACTCAATAAACGAGGATGTTTTGTGATGCTTTCAAACTCTGACACACCCTTTATAAAAAAGATCTACTCTGGATTTAAGGGGATCACAATTAGTGAAGTGGTGGCAGGACGAGCAATTAATTCAAATGGATCTTCTAGGGGAAAAATTACAGAGGTTCTTGTAACCAATTATTAATAATATGGCAAAGACATCTGAACTTTGGGAAAAAATATTCACAGCAAAAAATTATGATCTTACAACAGATCTACATTTTATTACTGCTGATGAAATTAAGCAGATTAGTTTGGCTGAACCACGTATTATGGCAAAAATGGATTCTTCTTCTGACTTGCCAGATGTTTTTAAAAGAAACGGTTATTTTTTATTACCAGTAAAAAATGGTGAGTACGCAATCGTTCGTGGTAATGGTTTTCACCAGCTTGAAGCAAAGGGTACGCTAATAAATCATGAGTCGCGTATTAATTTTAATTTGACAACAGCAGGTCGAGGTTCAAGTGAAATGCAATATCTAGATTACAGTTTTAACTCAGGAGCTTTAGAAAATATTCTAGGTATCTCACCTTTATACCAATCTATCCGTGGCCGAGAATATAGCAAGCAATTTAGATTCATAGTAAATAAAACAGAACTTAACGTCGGTTCAGTCCAACTTGAAGTCGATTCTGGTCTCGAGGGAGAAGATACAATTGTGTTGATCGAAGCAAAAGTAAAGACTCCCGAAGATTTTATTATTCGTCAACTTTTTTATCCTTATAATCATTTTAAAATTGTTTCTCCTGATAAAAAGATTGTTCCTGTATTTTTTACCTACGAACCTAACGCAAAATTGTATAACTTTTGGATTTATGAATTCACAGATCAGACTAATTATAATTCTATCCGGCTTAAAGAGGTTCGCTCTCTAACAATTAGCTCTAAACATGGACTCGAACTTTCTGATATAAAACCAAAGGGTAACGTTGTTTATAAAGACCTTATACCGCAAGCGAATGATTTAAATAAAGTAACTGAGCTTGTTTTTAAGGTAGC
>CAYZAZ010000077.1:0-489 GCA_964476545.1 uncultured Gammaproteobacteria bacterium | reverse complement strand
AGCAGAAAAAATTAATCATTATAAAGACGTTGCTGAATACTTTGGATTTGACGAACGACAAAGTAGTTATTATCGTGAAGCAGCTGAAGCTCTTGGATTAATTATTAGCAAAAAAGGAATTTATCAAATAACAGAGATTGGCAAACAGCTCGTTTCTTTAACTGCAGAAAAACGTAATTTTTTTATGGTTGAATTATTAAGTGATTTCACTCTTATCAAAGAGGGTTTAGATATTTTAAAAGGAAAAGGTAATTTAACTCAAATGGATATAGAACAATTTATCAGAAATAAATCTAGACTAACTGGGTCGACTATCCCTCGTCGAGCCGCCTCGTTAGTTTCCTGGTTTAAATGGATGTCAGAAGTTACTGGTTCATTTGTTTTTGAAGAAAGTATATTTAAGTTAAAATAGTTAGAAAATGAAAACTTCGTCTTTCTTTATATTTTTTTTATCTATATATGATAGATTTATTCATAACCCCCATTATG
>CAYZAZ010000076.1:0-4131 GCA_964476545.1 uncultured Gammaproteobacteria bacterium | reverse complement strand
TGAAGATAGTCTAAAGTATTAAAAGTTACCCACAACATTTGTTATAGAACCATTTCTCCCTTGCATTTTATAAATTAACTTCTATAATTAAATATGGAGACTTCAATTAAAGAAAAAAAACCTCTTGCTGAACTTCATTTTCATTTAGGCCAATCCGTGGAACCACATATTTTATGGAGTATTGCTCACGAACAAGGTATAAAACTTCCCTCAAAAGATTACTGGGAATTTCATAACCTAATCACTTTGAACAAACCCCATATTACTTGGAAAGATTACCACGAACTATTCCACTGGACCGAACTCATCCAATCTTCACCCGCTGCCATTGAACGCTCAGTTTATGAAACAATTATCGGTGCTTACCGCGTGAATAATACTATCCTACTTGAACCGGGATTTAATCCCATGTTTCGCAACCGCGCCGGTGAACGCGATTTAGACCAAATTATTTTAGCCGCCATTTCTGGTATGGAAAAAGCTTTAGTGGAATTTCCTCAAATCAAAGCCGGATTAATTTTTATGCTCGACCGTCGCCTGCCTTATGAAAAAAATTCAATCATTGTAAAGAAAGCTATTAAATATAACAGGAGGGGAGTTGTTGGCATTGATATTGCCGGCCCGCCCCATAAAGGATTTTTTTATAAAGATTATGCTTCTCTTTTTTCCCTTGCCCAAAATAATGGCGTTAAAACTACCGTCCATACAGGAGAAGATGGTACCCCCGAAGAAATGGAACATGTGATTAATTCCCTCCCCCTCAACCGCATCAATCACGGAATTAAAGCCGTTCAATCTCCAAAAATTATGAAAACACTGGTGAAAAAAAATCTCACTCTCTGCCTTTGTCCTTCATCCAATTTGCGAGTTGGCTTTATCAAAGATATTCCCCACTTAAAAAAAGTTATTAATGGCTTGTATGAGAATGGCATCAAATTTTGTTTCAATACTGATAATCCCGCTATGCTTCAAACCAGTCTCACCAAAGAAATCGATATTCTTCGAAAAAATAAAATTCTCACGGAAAAACAAATTAATGAAACGATTAAATGGGCCTTTGAAGCCTCTTTTATAAATTTGAAAAATAAAGACAAAAATGAAAACCTATATCTCTAGTAAAATATTAAATTACGAAGGTTTAACATTTGATGATCTCCTACTCTACCCCGACTACACTAATTTTAAAAGAGAAGAAATTAATTTAACAACAAAATTAACCAAAAAAATCTCTCTTAAAATTCCCTTTGTTTCCTCACCCATGGATACAGTCACCGAAAGCCGACTCGCTATTGCCCTGGGGAAATTAGGCGGTATTGGAATTATTCACCGCAATTTAACTATTCCCAATCAAGCCGAAGAAGTTAAAAAAGTTAAAAAAGAAAAAATATTAGTTGGTGCCGCCGTTGGTGCCAGTCGCGGTTTTGAAGAAAGGGTTAAAGCTTTAGTTTCGGAACAAGTCGATGTAATTATTATTGATTCTGCTCATGGATTTTCCAAATCAGTTATCAACGCCACAGAATTTATAAAAAAATCTTACCCCATAGTTCAGGTCATTGCAGGTAATGTCGCCACTTATGAAGGCGCTCTTGCTTTAATCAAAGCTGGAGTTGATGGCCTTCGCGTCGGTATGGGACCAGGTGCCATTTGCACCACCCGCATTGTTTCGGGTATGGGTGTCCCTCAAATGATGGCTCTTTTTGAGACAGTCCGTGCGGCCAAAAAATTTAATGTCCCCGTCATTGCCGATGGTGGCATCAAATACTCCGGAGACATGCTCAAAGCCCTCACAACCGGTGCCTCAACTGTTATGATGGGAGGCTTCTTTGCCTCTTGTGAAGAATCACCTGGAAACATTGTCCAGTTAACCACCGAACATGTCCCCGCCCGCTTTAAAAATATTTTAAAAACCAATCAAAAAATTTATAAATTCAAAACTTATCGTGGCATGGGTTCAATTGCCGCCATGAAAAAAGGCGCATCTATTAAATCTGAAGATGAATTTCATGGAAAAAATTATAACCAAAGAATTCTTGTCGCCGAAGGAGTCGAGGGATTGGTTCCAATTCATGGCACAATCAATCATGTCGTTGGTCAAGCTATCGGCGGAATCGTTTCTGGAATGTATTATGTTGGTTGCAAAAATATTAAAAAACTACACCAAAAGGCTAAATTTATAAAAATCACTCAAGCCTCTTTGCAAGAAAGCCATCCCCACGATGTTCTTATTACCAATGGCGGGGAAAATTATAAATGATAACAAAACCTACGCAGTCATTCTGGTAAGAAAGCGCCAGCGCTTCTTAACCAGAATCGTTGTTTATTATTATTAACGACGATTCCGGACAAGACCTCCGAATCGGAGGTCAAGCCGGAATGACGTTTAATGCGTAAGTCCTGTTACAAATTACATGTTACAAGCTATATGATTATCATCATTGATTTTGGATCCCAAACAACTCATCTCATTGGCCGCCGCTTAAAAGATCATGGTGTCACTGCAAAAATTATTGAACCAGAAAATGCTCTAAAAATAATTTCCGAAATAAAACCAAAAGGTATTATTCTTTCCGGCGGACCCGCCTCAGTTTACGAAAAAAACTCCCCTACTATCGATAAAAAAATATTTTCTTTAGGAATTCCCATTCTTGGCATTTGCTATGGCTGGCAACTTACCGCCCACCTGCTTGGAGGTAAAGTAATTCCTGGCCACAAAGAATATGGACCAGTTAATTTAAAAATAAATATTCAAGAACCGTTATTTCACAATATAGAAAGCTATACCAAAGTTTGGATGAGTCATGGTGATAGTGTAGTTAAAGATCCATCAGGATTTATTTCCATCGCCACTACTGAAAAAATTAAATCTGCCGCTGTTGCCAATTTTAAAAGAAAAATATTTGGTATTCAATTTCATCCCGAAGTTGAACACACTCAATTTGGCATCGAAATTCTAAGTAATTTTATTTTTAAAATTTGCCATCTCCGAGCTAAAAAAAATTCAATATCTATTCCAAAATTAATCGAAGATATTCGTCAGCAAGTCAAAAATGATCAGGTAATCTGCGCTGTTTCAGGCGGTGTTGACTCCACGGTCGCCGCCACTTTAATCGCCAAAGCTATTGGAAAAAACCTCCATCCAATCTATGTTGAAAGCGGTTTAATGCGTATCGGAACAAAAAAAGAAGTTATTAATCTATTTAAGAAACATCTAAAAATTACCCCGATTATTATCGAAGCCCAAAAATTATTTCTTAATAAATTAAAAGGAATTATTGATGCCGAAGAAAAACGAAAAATAATTGGCAATCTCTATATCGAACTTTTTGAGAAAGAAGCCAAAAAAATAAAAAATGCAAAATTTCTGGCTCAAGGAACAATCTATTCCGACGTCATTGAAAGTAAGGGTAGTAAACATGCCTCAAAAATTAAGTCTCACCACAATGTCGGTGGCTTACCCGAAATTATGAAATTAAAACTTCTGGAACCATTACGGTTTTTTTATAAAGATGAAGTTCGAGCAATTGGAAAAGTAATTGGTTTACCCAATGAAAGTGTCAATAAACAACCTTTTCCCGGACCTGGACAAGCCATTCGAATCATTGGCGAAGTCACCCCAAAACGATTAACACAGCTCCAAATTGCTGATCAAATAATTCTTGAAGAAATTAAAAAAGCAAATTACTATCATAAAGTTTTTCTCAGTTTTCCTGTAATGACTGGCACAAAAAGCACTGCCGTCAAAGGCGACGGTCGCGCCCTAATGGAAGTCATTGCCTTAAGAATAATTGAATCAAAAGATATTATGACGACCGATTGGGCAAAATTACCTTACGATCTTTTACAAAAAATTTCTACCCGCCTAGTCAATGAAGTCCCAGAAATTTCCCGAGTTGTGTATGATATTACTACCAAACCACCCGCGACAATGGAATGGGAATAATATGAAAACTCTACTGCTTGCCACCAATAATCCAGCCAAAGCTGAAGAATTAAAATTCGGTCTCCAAAACTTAATTAAAAATGGATTAAAAGTAATTTCCTTAAAGGATTTAAAAATTGAAAACGAAGTCGAAGAAACCGGAAAAACTTTTGAAGAAAATGCTTTTATAAAAGCCAAATACTATGGAGACT
>CAYZAZ010000075.1:0-4166 GCA_964476545.1 uncultured Gammaproteobacteria bacterium | reverse complement strand
TTGCAGTTTCATCAACTGTTACTGGAGTAGGAGATGTAGTTGAAACTTCATATTTAGTCGGAGCTGGTGATACTACTATTTCATTAACTGTCTGATTATTTAAGGCTTGAAACTGTAGTCCTAGAATAAACGCAATAATTGGGAAAAGAATAAATAAGATACCAACAACAATTTTCAAAACTGGGTTATTGGCCGTTGAATGCTTTGTAAGAATGTCCATAAAATAAATATAAAGTAAATTTACTTTTTAATCAAGTCTTCAATTTCTAATCCCGTTTGTTTAATTATCGATAAAAAAGTTTTCTTTTTAAGATCTTTATTATATATTGGTACAGTCACTCTCAAAGTTAAATTAAATTCTGATTTTAAAACAATATAACTTCCCTTTTGATGGTGGATATAAAACCCTTGCTTTTGGAGCAATTTAAGTAGTTTTTTTTGGTTTTATTGCTGGTAATTTCGACATTAAGAAAAAGATAATTTTGAAATTGAAATTTCGATACTCCCAATAAAAAAATTTCTATGTTCTGTTAATATTTTTAGGTTTTCTTTAGATAGACTTTCAAGATAGACGGCAATTGCTTCCGTAATATTTTTTTTGGCTTCTTCAAAATTATCTCCTTCTGAAATACACCCCAGAAGAGTAGGACAAGAAACAACATATCCACCTTCTTCGGCTTCCTCAAAAATTACCTCATACTTTAAAATTTTTGTTGATTTGATTTTAACCACATCATTATTTTGTCACTATTTATTAAAAAAAGATTTTATTGAGTAAATTTAAAAGTAGAAAGAATTTGATTAGTTATTAAAATATAATCATCTGTATTTATAGGATAAATATTAATATAAATATTACCAATATATCCTGTTATGATAATAAAATTTGATAAACTTTCTTTGTGGAAACCAGATATCTTTCTACCTTTTACGTTTCCTATTAAATATACCTCATCCTTAAAATTTGAAAAAGATTCGGGTCTTAATTCAGTAGACAAATCTTTCTCTGAAAAAATAATTCTTATCGGTGATTGAGCGCCGTTTCCAACGGTTTCAGTACCAGGAAAAATTCCTAAATCAGAAAACCATAATTCATCATCTAAATTTTGTCGAATAACGTCTTTTACAAACCAATTATTTGGATATTTTAATTGAAAGTTAAATTTACTACTTATATATGTCTTCCAATTTGCAGTTTCATCAACTGTTACTGGAGTAGGAGATGTAGTTGAAACTTCATATTTCGTTGGTACTGGTGATACTACTACTTCATTAACTGTTTGATTATTCAAGACTTGAAACTGCAATCCTAAAATAAAAGCAATAATTGGGAAAAGAATAAATAATACGCCAACAACAATTTTCAAAACTGGATTATTCGCCGTTGAATGCTTTGTAAGAAGGTCCATAAAATAAATATAACAAAAAAACAAGTAAAAATGACATTATTTTAACTAAAGACCAACCGTGTATATCTTTGCTCCTAGAAGTGCGTAAACTGAATCTTTAAAAACAACAAAGTCGGAAGCTTTACTCAAAATCGACGATTTAATCTGTTTTTCATAAGCTCCTTTTTTATCAAAAATATAAATTACTCCCGCACTTTTATCCCAAGCATACACTTTATCTAACTGTTTATTAGTAAAAACTTTTGTTAAAGAAATATTTTCCTCTGGAAAATTTGTTTTAAATTCATCTCTTGTCCCGGAAATATATTTAGCTACATAATCGGAAAAACCCACATAGACCGCTGAATCAATCGCCATTGAATTGGCCTCAGCTAAATCTACAGCACTCCCCGTCGCAAAATACGATTGTTTATCCGAATATCCACCTTCCGCCACTAAATATTTATAAATTTCATCATTTCCCTTATCTAAGACATAGATATTTCCATTATAAATACTCATCGAAATTATTTCTTTCCATGCTTTATCATTGCTAATTATTTTTTTTGCTTTTCCATCAGTTATTTTAAAAATCCCCTCACCTTGAATATAATAAAAAATTAAGTCCTCATAGCTGGCGATTATACTTGCCAATTTAATATCTGAAATATTTACCTTTTCTAGGGATTTTTTAACAAGAGATAAAGAGTATATCATCGATTTTCCCTTATCTAAAATAGCTAACTTATCAACATCCAAATAAATTTTTTCTCCCTTAGTATCTTTATTATCAACAGCTAAATCATAAAATTCTTCATAGTTTTTCTCTTCTTTTTTAAGGAGTCTCGATTCTGCCGAAGCAATAATTTTTTTTATATCGCTCAACTTACTTAATTGATCCTTTGATATGTTCGTTTCTAAGGTAGTTACCTGCTGTTTGGCTTCACTAAGCATACTTAATGAAGTTGTTAGATCTGTTATTGACGACTCATCTGCCTGGGCAATTTTCTCTTCCACAGATTTAGTCAATTTTTTTATTTCTTCTTGAAATTGAGACTCCTTCCGCCTTTGTACTCCAAATCCAACACTCCAAATTAACACAAATAAGATAACGACAACAAAAATTAGTGTTAGTTTTTTTTTCTTATAACTATCAGGAAGATTATTTAATCTAAAAAAACTTTCTTTAATATTACTAAATAATGGAAAAGATTTTTTTTCAACTTCTTCTGTAGAAATTACAGCAGACTCTCCATTATTAATCACTAATTCTTCATTACTAAATTGAGCAAATAATCCAATCACTTTCTCATCATTTCTTTCTTTAAACTGTAATTTTAATTCTTCCATTATATCTGTTGGCTTTTTGTTTAAAACATTTTTCAATGCTTCTTCTCCACCAATTAATGAATTAAAATATTTAGAAGAAAAAACAATGTAATCTTTATCTTGAATATATCCTGATGCGCTATTATTCCCCTCAATTAACTTAACAATTTTTTTATTTCGTTTTATATAAACTTGGCCTTCATTAAATGTCTTTAAATAAAAAAGGTTGCCTTTTAGCAAACCAGCAGCCAGTGAAAAATTAATTGGTAAATTTCCTGTTTGAATCTCCCTTGTCAAAATTGTCTCAAATGAATTTAAACTATCAATATTACTGTTATTAATACTTTCCAGAATTCTATGTAAAAAATTTCTTCCTTCCTCTTTAATATAACCATCACCCGCTTCAAGAATCAAATAAAAATTATTTTCAGCAATAAAACCCATAAATCCATTTTCTTTCTCATGACCCAAAAATACAGCAAAATTTGATTTATACATATCTTAATTATGATAATAACACGATTATGGAAAATAAAAAAAGGATTAAACTTATCAAAACCTGAGTTTCAGTTATAAAATTTATTATATTTTTCCGATTAATAATCCCTGTATCCACCACTTGGATTGTTTTGGACATCACTTCAATTTGCTTAGCAACAATAATACTAAATACAAAATACATTAAACAAAAAGTTACTCCAAATAATTTAAAAAAAATTACTATAACGTCGATACCTGTTATATTAACTGGGAATAAATTCATTGATGTCTCCCTCTTTCTGTCAAATTATGAATAATTTTTACAACTGATGCCGGATACGGCACATCAAAAAATTCAATATTCTGTTCACCACCTGCTGTTTGAATAAATAAATTACCATAATCTAAATATGATTCAAAAAAACCACCGGCCTTTTCTGTCACATCTTGAATTCTATCTAACCTAGCTTCTGTAATTTCTTTGTAGATTACTGCATGAAAATCAATATCAATTATTCTTTCATTCGTAATAATTCCCACATTAAAAAACCAGATTAAAACATTTAACCAACCATAAGCAATAGTAATAATTATTGAAAAACTAAATGCGAAAAGAATTTGAATTGGATTTAAAAATCCACTAATAAAAAAACTGAGTGTAATAAGTAAAATTAAAATAAAAATTGAATTTAATAACCAGGGAATTTGAGAAAAAGGATGGGCTCGAACCACAAGAATTACCTCTTCATGATCTCCTTGTGTTTGGAAATGAAAATTCGGCTTAATGCAAAAAGTATGAAGAAAATTATGTGAAGGTTTATTTATATCCATTTACATTATTATACTATAAACATCATTTCCAGTTGAGTTTTTCACATTAATTTCCTATAATAGATCCTGCCCTGGTTACTTGAGCGACTTGGTACCACCCTTTCCCATCCCGAACAAGGAAGTGAAACGAGTCAGCGT
>CAYZAZ010000074.1:0-4171 GCA_964476545.1 uncultured Gammaproteobacteria bacterium | reverse complement strand
GTTTATGTAGTTTTCATATGATGTGTTAGACTTTGTTAGATTCAAAAATTCTTGTGGATATGTTACGCATATTTGGTGATACAGAAGTGGATGGAGTCGTTTTTTCTGCCAAAATTGATCAGAGATGCGATTGTCCACAAGTAATTTACAAGCTTTTTGATATGGTTGACCGACCAGTAAATTATGTAAAAGAAAATAGAAAGGGTATCTTAGGAGATTTGATGTATGCTTTATTTCATAAAGCTCTGGGTTTTTCACCGTCTAAATATTGGGGAACATTAGCTGAGACAATGTTTGCTAATTTAAATGAAAAGCATATTCTTTTGAATTTTACGGATAAAGAAATTCAAAAATCAGTGGAGAAATTAAATTATGGTGGTAGAATAAACACCGCAATCAGTGATTATCTTCACGTGAATAATGTGAACTTTGCTGGTGCTAAATCAAATTTATTTGTCTCCCAGACGATTAATTCTAAAACTACATTTAAAGGTAATAAGATTGAGCGTGAGGTGATGGTAGAATTTAGAAATCCTTATCCGCATTCAGATTGTAATTTGGAAAGAGGAGGTTTATGTCTCAATGCAACTTTACGTAATTGGATGCGAGTCTATGTGCCACAAGGAGCTAAGCTTGTTGATTTCAAGGGATCACGGACTGATGTAAAAACTTATGATGAATTAGGGAAAACGGTATTTGAAGGATTTTTGACAGTTGATCCCATGGGTAAAGCGACAGTGATTGTCACTTATACCTTGCCCACTAGTGTGAGTAGTAATAATTACTCGCTTTTGGTGCAAAAACAACCAGGGACTGATGGTCATAAACTAAAAGTAGAAGTTGACGGCAGAAAAATATTTGATGGAATTATGGACAAGGATATGACTGTCAGAAAATAAGTTTTATGATTGGCCGATTTAAAACTGAAGCATTTATAGTAAAAAAAACTAATCTTCTTGGAAAAGACTTAGTGATTACTTTGTTTAGTAAGGATCAGGGGAAGATTAAAATCTTCGCCAAAGGAATAAAGAAAATTACAAGTCGGCGCTTGTCTCATATTGAAACGGGGAATTTAATTGAAGCTTTAATTTACGTTAAAAATGAACGATTTTATCTTCAGGAAAGTAAATTAATCTCACTTTTTTCACAAATTAAAAAGAACAAAGACAAATTAAAACAACTTTACCTTATTTTATTTGTCCTCGATCGGA
Source organism: uncultured Gammaproteobacteria bacterium (assembly GCA_964476545.1). Taxonomy (GTDB): domain Bacteria; phylum Patescibacteriota; class Microgenomatia; order UBA1406; family GWC2-37-13; genus CAYZAZ01. The sequence continues at coordinate 2,960 of CAYZAZ010000074.1, read as the reverse complement.
CCTTGCCGGAAAATCAAAGGGAGGAGGGAATATATAATGAACTATTGAGATTTATTGTGGCTTTGGCTAAGGAAAAAATACCTGACGAACAACTTCTTTTAACTTACTTAAATAAATTTTTGAAACTTTTAGGCTACAGTAAAGAAGCAATGTCTTTTGCGAAGGCTTTAGTGATAATTGAGGAGATAATAAGTGAAAAAGTTCCGGAGTTTGTTATATAATAATAAATAATCTCAAATCTTAAATGTCAAATGTCAAAATTAAATATTAAATCTGAAAATCTATAAATATTTAGATAAAAAGATTTGAGTTTTGGATCTAACATTTAAGTTTTAACATTTAACATTGAGAAATTATGGATAAAGTTGTTGCTTTGGCCAAAAGACGGGGTTTTGTTTATCCTTCATCAGAAATTTATGGAGGATTAGCTAATACTTGGGACTTTGGTCATTATGGAACTCTACTTAGGAATAATCTACGTGATTTGTGGTGGAAAAAATTTGTTCTAGAGCGGGATAATATGGTAGGAATTGATGCTTCAATTATTTTGAGTCCCAAAGTCTGGGAAGCCTCGGGTCATGTCTCGGGTTTTTCTGACGCCTTAGTCGATTGTAAAAAATGTAATAATCGTACTCGAGCTGATCATTTAATAGAAGATAAGATGAAGGGAACAAAAGTTGAGGGTTTGCCTGTAGAAGAATTAACAAAAATAATTAAAGATAATAAACTAAAATGTCCCAAGTGCGGTGGTGATGAACTAACTGAAGTCAGAAGATTTAATTTACTTTTTCAGACTCACATTGGAATAGTTGAGGAAAAAAAATCTCTGGCCTATTTGCGGGGAGAAATCGCTCAAGGAATTTTTTTAAATTATAAAAATGTCTTGAATTCGATGCGGGTGAAGTTACCTTTTGGTATTGCTCAAGTCGGAAAAGCTTTTCGCAATGAAATTACCATGGGGCAATTTATTCATCGCACCTTAGAATTTGATTTGATGGAATTTGAATATTTTATTGATCCTATTGAATGGGAAAAAAGCTATGAATATTTTCGTAAAGAAATGTGGCAATGGGCGGTGTCTTTAGGAATTAATGAAAAAAAATTAAAGTGGCGCGAGCATGAAGAATTTGAGCGCTCTCATTATTCAAAAAAGACCATGGATATAGAATACGAGTATCCTTTTGGTTGGAAAGAAATGTTTGGGATTGCTTATCGAACCGATTTTGATTTAAAAAATCATACCCTTCATTCAAAGGTTGATTTAAGTTATACTGATATTAAGACGAATAAAAAATTTATTCCCCATGTGATTGAACCGACCTTTGGTTTATCGCGTTTAATGGGAATAATTTTGGTCGATGCCTATCGGGAAGAGACGGTAAATGGGAAAATAAGAACTTATTTGAAATTGGCGCCCCATTTAGCACCAATTAAAGCGGCTATTTTTCCTTTACAAAAAGATGAGGTATTAAAAAATATTGCCTGGAAATTATACCGAGAGTTAAAAGAAAAATTTCCAGTGGAATTTGACGACGCAGGTAATATTGGGAAAATGTATCGAAGGCAAGATGAGATTGGAACGCCATTTTGTATTACTGTAGATTATCAATCAAAAGAAGACGGGAAAGTGACTATTCGGGAGAGAGACACGATGCGGCAGGAGCGAATTGAGCTGGGAAAGGTAGAAGAGTATATTAGTGAGAAATGTGAAATGATAAATGACAAATAACAAATCAATTTTAAATTAATTTAAAATTTGATATTAGAAATTGAATAAAAATTTAAAATTAAAAATTTGTATTTAAAAATATGGATAAACAAAAAATATTAATCGGTGGGGTGATTTTTTTATCATTAGTTGTTTTATTGGTAATTGTTGGGAAGATTTTTATGAAACCTACGGGTGGGGCAACTTCTTTGAGTCCAACAGAAGTAATGGATGAGCCAATTCCAACAATTGATAGTTCGGTGATGGTGGAATTAAAGCAACAAACAGGAAGTCACGACGTGGTCTTAAGTATGAGTGACCTTCCAAAAGGGACAGAGTCGATCGATTATGAATTATCTTATGAAACGGTAAAACAAGGATTACAGGGAGTAATTGGGACAATTGTTGTCACAGACGAGAAGAGTTATGAAAAAAAATTAACATTGGGGACTTGTTCTTCCGGAGCTTGTGTATATCATGAAGTAGATGGGGCAATAAAATTAAATCTTAAATTTACCGGAAGTTTTGGGGAGAAGATTTTTGAGAAGGAGTATGAGTTATAAAGTCTTAAGATGAATGGTTAAAGGTTAATGGTTATTTGTTGATAGTTGTTAATTACTAATTACTTGTTACCTGTTTTTTGTTACGTGTTACGTGCTATGTGTTATGTAGATATAAGTTCTAAGTTATAAGTTACAATATTTTAAGGAGGTGTAAATAATCATGCCGAATATAAAATCAGCTAAGAAAAAATTAAAACAAGACGTAAAAAGAACAATAAAAAATAATTCTTATTTGAAAAAAGTTGAAAGAGTTGTAAAATCCCTAAAAAAAAGTAAAAATGAAAAAGCAAGTTTATTAAAAAAAGCTTATTCAGTAATCGATAAAGCCGCCAAAAATAAAATTATACATAAAAATAAAGCCGCAAGACTTAAATCAAGAGTTAGTAAATTGCTTTTAAAAAAGAAAAATGAAAAATAGAGTAAATCTCTTATTACCTAAGGAGCAAAATGTTTCAGGTAAGATTATTTATTTTGCCTTACATTATTTACGTTATATTTTAATCATTACCCAGCTTTGTGTGATTGGGGTATTTTTTTATAGATTTAAAATTGATCAGCAAATTATTGATTTAAAAGATGAACTTGAACAGAAAAGAGAAATAGTTATTGTATCTGACCCAATGATTAAGGAAGCTGAAGCAATTGATATAAAAATTAATTCAATAGGCAGTATTTTAGATAAACAAGAA
>CAYZAZ010000073.1:3892-4256 GCA_964476545.1 uncultured Gammaproteobacteria bacterium | reverse complement strand
TTTGAACTACTTAAACCACTCCAAGAAAAAGTAATTAGCGAAAAAGCTGATTTTGGTATTGCAACAGATGGAGATGGAGATAGAATTTTTTTCACTGATGAAAAAGGTGAAATTATTCCAGCGACCATGATTACTTCACTCATGGCCAAAGAAATTTTAGCCAAAAAAAAAGGTGAAACAATTCTTGCCGATGTTCGCTACATCCAGAATACCAAAAAAATAATTGAAGAAAATGGCGGTAAAATGCAAATCAATGTTGTTGGCCATTCTCTAATCACCGAACATCTAAATAGAGTTAATGGAGCCATGGCAGGCGAGTCTTCAGGTCATTATTTTTTTAGAGAAACTGGAGGCGCTGAATCTT
>CAYZAZ010000073.1:0-3882 GCA_964476545.1 uncultured Gammaproteobacteria bacterium | reverse complement strand
CTATATGTCTTATCAGTTTTATCCAGAGAAAATCTACCCCTATCTCAAATAATTAACAAGCTTAAATCTTCGGAGGAATCAGGGGAATTTAATTTTGAATTAAATTCAGGCGTGAATTCCAAAGATTTACTTCAGGAAATTTCCCAAATTTATAATCAAGAAAGTGTATCCTGGTTGGATGGACTTACAGTTGACTCGGCCGATTGGCGATTTAATATCCGAACCTCAAATACCGAACCACTACTCAGATTAAATTTAGAAGCCAACTCAAAAAATTTAATGATTGAAAAACTTAAAGAAGTAACCGATTTACTTTTGTCAAAAGGAGCAACGGCGGAATAATAAGTTTGAGATTGCTTCAGTCGCTTATACTCCTTCGCAATGACAAAGAAACGTTGTATAATATCTTTTAATGAACACTGATTTTGATGGAATTAGAAAAGTATTAATCAAAACCGCGCAAATTGCCGGAGAATTTCTTAAAAAAAGTCAAAGTAAAGTTTCTATTCTTCGTTACAAAGTTACTCAAGACATTCAAACAACAGTCGACATTGAATCCGAGAAAATTATTTTAAAAAAATTGTTTGAAGCATATCCTCAAGCTAATATTCTTTCAGAAGAAACTGGAGAAATTAATCATCATTCGGAAATGACCTTTATTATCGATCCACTTGACGGCACCAAAGAATATTTTCGCCAGTTACCACTTTATAATATTTCTTTAGCTTGCGAAATCAATGGTCAAACAGTAGCCAGCGCAATTTTCCGCCCAGCAGAGAATCAACTTTTTTCTGCTGCCAAAGGATCCGGTGCCTTTTTGAATGATCAAAAAATTACTCCTTCCACCATATCCGATATGGAAAAGAGCTTTGTGTACTGCTATTTGCCCACTTATTCTCGCAATCCAGAAAAATTTTCTAAAAATTGGGAAACACTTGGTAAAATTAACCGCTCAGTTTATCGCTTGCGGGCCCTGGCCGATGAAAACACCATGTGTTGTTGGACGGCCATGGGTGGCACCGAAGCCTATATTAATCTAGGCAATCCACCAAAATACTGGGACATTGCTCCAGGAATTTTTATTGCTCAAGAGGCCGGTTGTAAAATAACTGATCGATATGGCAAACCAATTGATTTAAAAAAAATTGAGTCTATAATTATTTCCAACGGAAAAATTCACGAGAAATTATTGACATTATTGTAATATGTTTATTTGTGTATTCTAAACTTCGACATTATTTTGGAAAACTCAGAATCACAATTTAAACAACGATTCCGGACAAGCCGGAATGACATAAATTAATTAAACTATGCCAGACGAAAAAAACATTGTTTTTTCAAAATACACTGTCGCTTTAATTGAAAATCTCAAACAGATTAAATCAAAATCTAAACCTGATGAGATTTCAAAAATTGCCGTTTCCCAAACAGTCTCTTTTTTTGGCATTGTTTATGAAAAAATTCGTAATGCCATCGAATACCGTGAAGATCACTTAATCAGACGAGCTGCGATCGAGCGAATTCTCCGCCGTCGCTTTAGTCTTAACCCTGATGGCAAAGGCGAAGGTGAAAATTTACTCCGCGAACTTCTCTGGGCGAGATATTTTCCAAATGAGTCTTTGGGCGGTCAAGACATTCTTGTCACCCAATCAATCATTGATAAATACATTGCTTTAAAAAAATTAATTATTACCGGAAGAGACCTTGAAACACAAAAATTTCTCGCTCAGTTTATTCTTGATCTTTTAACATGTGAGATAGAGGAGAGTCTTAGTCCCGAAGCCGCCCAAAGAGAATCGAGCTTTACTTTTTTTATCTATCAAATTCTTAAAGCTAAAATAAAAATCGAAGACTTACCAGAAACCCAAAAAGATACATTTTTTTTGACAGCCATCGAAAAAGCCTATCGACGAAGCGACATCCCCTTTCAAAGATATCATCTTTTTATTACTTTTTATAAAACAATTGCCGACAATACTGTTGAAGATCTCAAAAAATTAAGCATAAAACTCCCAGCTATTTTCAGTAAAGTCGATGAAATAATCAAAAATCCACTTTCCGATAAACTTCTGCGTTTCACCAAAAAACAACTTCCCCCTTTTTTAATTCTTTTCCATATTATTAACTCTAAATTTGAAGAACTAGACAAAATTTTGAGCCAAAAAGATCTGCTCTGGAATGAAGTGGATTTAATGTGCCGAACCAAATATCAGGCCGTTTCCGCTCGAATGCGCGTCCTAGCGGTGCGCAGTTTTATCTATATTTTTCTAACCAAAATGATCTTTGCCATTATTCTGGAGTATCCGGTTTCACTCTATTTATACAACGAGGTCAATAAAATTTCTATTATTATTAATAGCGTCTTCCCCCCGATTTTAATGCTTTTGATTGTCTCCTTTTTCCGCTTGCCTGGGGAAGATAATACCAAAAGAATCTATAACCGCTTAATAGATATTATCGACAAAGATAAAAGTTTTGAAACCCAAGTCGCTATTATCACCAAAAAACCCCGGCCAAAAAGACCAATTTTAATTTTTGGCTTTACAATTTTTTATTCTTTTACTTTTTTTATCACGCTTCTTATTATTTATCAAATACTAACGATGCTTACCTTTAATTTAATCAGTCAGGTTATTTTTATTTTTTTTGTCAGCGTTGTCACCTTTTTCTCTTATCGAATTAAACAAATTGTTAATGAGTACCGACTACAAGAAAAAGAGGGGATACTTTCCCCAATTTTTGATTTTTTCTTTATGCCGGTTCTTTCTTTAGGAAAATTTTTTAGCAGTGGTCTTTCAAAATTAAATTTTTTTATCGTCATTTTCGACTTTATTATCGAAGCCCCATTCAAATTTTTATTTGAAATTGTTGAAGAATGGATTTCGTTTGTACGAAAACGAAAAGAAGAAATCATATGAAAAAAAAACCACAGAAATTTCAAAAATTCTATTTAGTAATAATTTTTATTCTCGTACTCTCATTCTTGCTCATTAATTTTATTATTAACTCTCAAAGGTTAACTACAAATTCAAAGGCAGCCGAAACCCCTTTAATCAAAGTTTTTACTCAAGGTGATCCAAGTTCAAATTTAATTGCACTAACAATTGATGATTGCTGGCTTACAGAAAAAGAAGATAAAAATCTTCCCAGGCAAGTCCCCTTAAGACAAGTTTTTAATAAACTAAAAGAGCTAGATATTCCAACAACTTTTTTTCCAGTCGGGGCAGTAATTAATACTTCGCTAAAAAATAAAGAAACAATTTTTAAAGACATGCTAACTTATCAAAAAAGTAAAAAAAATCTTTTTGAATTTCAAAATCACAGTTATAGTCATGTAGTTTTTGATAAAAACACAGATAAAAGAACAATTAGTTATCAAATTCAAAACTGGGAAAGCGCCTACAATAGCATTAGTTTGGAAAAATGGGGCGCAAAGATTCCAAAAATATTTCGGCCGGCTGGATTTGGAGGACTAGACAACCAATATTTATTTTCCATAATTCAAAATCAAAATATCGCCGGCATTGCCGGGTGGTCAATAGTCAGTCGTTCTTCAATTGATAGAAATTTAACTGCAGAAAAAATTGCGGAGAGCATTAATAAATCACTTAAGGGTGGCGATATAATTCTTATGCATGCCTTAAAAGAAGATCTCGAAGCATTAAGCTTAATTAAAAAATATGCTAGTAAGAATAGACTCAAGTTTGTTTTACTTAGTGAGCTTCCTGGAACACCTGCATATAGAGGAGTGAAAAGTAAAAGTAAAATTTTATATAAAAATCCAATTCAACTTAAATATTTGACTGAATAAATAAAATTTAAAATATCCCTGTCAAACCCAAATGAAAATGTCACCCCCCGTAATTAATAACAATTATTAAC
>CAYZAZ010000072.1:0-4331 GCA_964476545.1 uncultured Gammaproteobacteria bacterium | reverse complement strand
ACAACAAATTTATACGGTATAAGAGGAGTTGCCATTCAAGGAAAATATGCTTATGCTATGGCGCTTGGGGTCGGAAATACTTATCCGCATTTTTCTATTATTGATATCTCCAATCCATCTTCGCCAACAATTGTGTCAACCATTGGATCAGTAAGTGACTCTAACCTTAACGGAGCTCAAAATATTATTGTAAAAGATAATTATGCCTATGTAGCTGCAAATAGTGCAGATACAATATCAATAATTGATATTTCAAATCCAACTTCCCCAACTGTAGTAGGAAGTGTTACCAGTAGCACTCAACTTGATGGAGTGATACATTTATATATTAATGGAAAATATCTTTATGTTACACCAACAAATGATGATAGGATAACTATCGTTGATATCTCAAACCCATATGATCCAACCATTGTTAGTTCTTCTACGGTTGATTCCACAAATACCGATTACCCCTGGAAGATAGTTGTATCAGATAAATATGCTTACGTCACGGTTCGAAATGCATCCGACCTAACAAAAAGTCATTTACAAATTTTTGATGTATCAGATGTTAACAACATTACCAGTGTAGGTATTGGAAACACTAGTCCAAATCTTAATGATGCTCGCGGACTTGATATCTCTGGTAGTTATGCCTATGTAACAGGATATGCTTCTAATAAATTAATTATCTATGATATATCAGATCCTACATCCCCAGTTGAAGTAGGAGCCACAAGTGGTACGTTAAGTGGTCCTATTGATATTGTAGTAAGTGGAAAATATGCATATATTTCAAATCTTGATAATGATTCTTTTGTTACTGTTGATGTCTCAGACCCAACCTCACCTGTTATATTAAACAGTTTTACATCTTCAACTTTAAATGGAATATACGGCCTTACTATCTCTGGACGATATGCTTATACAGCATCAACTAACTCAAGTAGTTTTAATATTATTGACATTGGATCAGAAATCCCTTCATTATATGCTCAAAATCTAACGTCAGATATGCTTACTGTTGAAAATGAGGTAAATTTTGGCAGTAATTTATCTATTGCCGATGGACTTAATGTCGGCGGATCAATTCTCGCAAGAAGCGGAATAAGTTCTTTTTATGAAGCAAAAAGCGGAACTACAAATAATTATGCGGGATATTTTATTGGAATTGGAACTACTTCGCCAACATCCACTGTCGTTGGTTTATATGCTTCAGCCAGTGGAGCGACTAATAACTATGCGGCAATTTTTGAAAATGGAAATGTTGGTATTGGAACAGCAACCCCTAATTCTCTATTAGAATTAAAAAATACATTAACGAGTAGTGATTTAACACTATCAAATAGTAATACAGCAATTAGTAAAGATGATAACTTTGGCAATCTATATTTTAGAAGTTATGACGCTTCGGCAAACGCTTCCGGAAACATTGCTGGCATTGGCGCTTATGCTGAAAATGCTTTTAATTCAGCGGCTAACTTTAATTCATACTTAACGTTCTCAACTAATACGGGTAATGCAAATAATTTAATTGAACGAATGAGAATTAATAGTGATGGAAATATTGGTATAGGAACAACCAATCCGGTCCGTTCACTAGAAACAGCTGGTTCAATTCGTATGGGCCCACTTATTACTGGCGCTGGTGGCGCCGTAGCTGTCTACCGCGATACCAATGGTGATTTAGCCGATTCAACTTCAAGTATCAGATATAAAGATAATGTAAATCCGATGGAGAATATTTTATCAAAAGTTCTCAACCTTGAAGCCGTCCGCTTTAATTGGAATAGTCAAACATCGACACCCAATATGGCTGATTACGGTATGATTGCCGAACAAGTTAATCAAATATTACCTGATTTAGTCAATTATGAAGCTGATGGCATTACTCCCCGTGGTTTAAAATATGAAAAAATGGGTGTTTTTGCTTTAAAAGCCATTCAAGAACAACAACTTCAGATTGCCTCACAATCGTCAGTTTTAAATAATATAAATTCCGATCTTACCTCCCTAACTACTAACTACAACCTACTCACTACCAACTTTTCAACGAGTTCCCTCGGCGTCGGCGTCTCCTCTCCAACTCCTTCTACTGGAAAAATAATTGACACAGCCACAGGAGCCTATCTTTCCTTAGGTGGAGTCTGGACAAATACTTCTGATATTAATTTAAAAGAAAATTTCACGTCAGTTAACAAAGAAAAAATTCTTGATCAAATCGCCCAACTGGACATATCCCAATGGAACTATAAAACAGAAAATAAAGATGTTAAACATATTGGCCCAATCGCTCAAAATTTTTTCAAAATATTTGGATTAGGTGGCAATGATAAAACAATTTCTACAATTGATCCAGCAGGTGTCGCCTTAGCCGGTATCCAATCTCTTATCAAGAAAATCGACCAACTAAATACAAAATTAGATGCACAAATATCTAATATCCAATATCTAATTTCTAAAAATCAAAAAATAATCACCCCAATCATCGAAACTGAAAACATAATTGCCACTGGTACGGCTCAACTTAATAAAATTGTAACTAATGAAATAGAATCCCAAGAGAAAGACTTAATTGTGTCATTGCGAGGGAGCGAAGCAACCGAAGCAATCTCAAATAAGATCGCCACGTCGCCTTCGGCTCCTCGCGATGACAATGTCGGAAAACTAGCCCGTCTTATCATTAAAGGAATCGAAGGAAAAACTGTGGCAACAATTGACGCATCAGGTAGCGCTTCCTTTACTGGAAAAATTTCTGCTTCTGAAGCTTCAATTTCCGGCACTTTAACTGCCGATTCCATCTCTGCCTCTTCTTCCTCATTTCTTTCGTCAAATATTCAAGATCTAACATCTGATACCGCTTCAATTTCAGGCGTCTTAACAGCTAAAAAAATCGAGTCAGAGAATATAAAAAATTTGGAGGAAAAAGTAAGTGTCATTGCGAGCGAAGCGAAGCAATCCCAAAATGAGATCGCTTCAGCGACTTCGTCGCTTCGCGATGACATAACGACTAACGTCAATGAAATTCAAAAACTTTTAGCCGAAATAAAAAATCAACCCATTCCAGATACAAAATACTATCAAGATATATCAAATTTACCAATTTCAACTGATTCAACTAATTTAACTAATTCAACCAACTCGACTAATTCGGCCAATTTCAACCAGTTTCAACCAGTTTCAACCAATTTAACTGATTTAACCGTGATCGGCTCATCCAATCTCTATGACGTTTCTGTTGCTAATTCACTTTCTGTGGGCAACTTACTCGTCCGTGATAATTCCATTCTCTCATTATCTTGGGAATTAAAACTATCCTCCTTGTCAACAATTAACTTCATGGATGGCGCTGTTATTATCGCTAAAGATGGATCAATTACAACAACTGGTGAAATTATTGCTCAAGGAGGAATAAAAACCGATAAAATTCAACCAATAAATGAAGGAGAAAATATTGATATTCAACTCAAAACTCAAAACTCAAAACTCAAAACCACAACTCAAAACTCAAAACTTAATATCTTGAATGAGCTCGGTGTAACTCAAGCAAGTATTGATGCGTCAGGATCGGCATATTTTAAAAATGGTTTAGCTCTAGATAAATACCTTGACGCAACAACATCAGCGACAATCATTGCCGCATCTGAAAATTTTGCTAAAAATGGAGTCTATGCCCCAGCAATTGAAACAAAATACGAAACAGCCGGTATTGGCCTTTTACCAGAAAACGAACAGGAAATTATTATTTACAACGAAAGCATCAAAGAAAATTCCTTAATATATTTAACACCAACAAATTCCATCACAAATAATCAGCTATCAATAATTAGTAAAGAATCCTGCCTCCCAGTTTCAACAAATTCTAACCAATTTCAACCAATATCTGCCTGTCGCCCATATTTCAAAGTTTCAACTGGAAATACTATTCATAGTCAAATTAAATTTAATTGGCTTATTATTAATTAAATGATAAAAACAATAAAAACTAAAGCTTTTACTCTCATCGAACTTCTTCTTGTTATCACAATTATTACCGTTTTAGCTACGACAGTAATGCTATTTCTTAAGCCATTTGAGCAAATTGAAAAAAGTTTTAATATTAAAAGAAAACAAGAGCTTTCAAGCTTGCAAAAAGCATTTAATGATTATTATAATGATAAAAATTTTTTTCCTAATGGAGCAGAAATTTGTTATAGCCCCATTACTCCATCAGGTAATACCTGCTCTTGCTTTATCTGCGGTTTAGAAAGTGTCACATCTCTACCCCCATATATTAATCGCCTTCCCTGTGATCCCCAGCATGGGAAAAAAGATTATCTTTATCAATATGATTGCAGTAATAAACAATG
>CAYZAZ010000071.1:0-4348 GCA_964476545.1 uncultured Gammaproteobacteria bacterium | reverse complement strand
ATAAAACCAAGGTGTGTCGGTTTTAAAAACCGGAGCGCTAAAAAAAGGACCTGAAATATACACTAAATTGGTTTAGTGTATTTTTTTGGGTCGAAGTAAGGTGGTACCACGAGAATAATCCCTCGTCCTTATCAATCTATTTTTTATTAATAGATGGTAGTGGCGAGGGTTTTTTTATGGAAAAAATATTTGTGATAAAAATTGGAAGCAGTGTCTTATTGACCGAGCGAAATAAACTTGATGAATATCGAGTGGGTCATATCGCCAGTCAAGTAGCTTCTTTAAAGGAAGCGGGGCTTAATTTGGTTCTGGTTATTTCTGGTGCCGTTGGTTTGGGTTCTAATTTTGTTGACATCAATAATAAAGACTTAATAAAAAAACGAGTGGCCGCGGGAATTGGCCAAGCAATATTAATCTCATATTTTAATATGATTTTTAAAAATAAGAATTTACAAGTAGCTCAAGTTCTACTTACCAAGAAAGACTTAAACTCAAAAGATATAACCAATATTTTGAAATGTTATCTTCACGCTGGATTCATTCCTTTAATTAATGAAAACGATGTAGTAGATTTAAATAGTTTTTCCGGTAATGATTTTTTGGGAGCGGAAATTACAAGTTTATTGGACGCCAAAAAATTTATTATGCTTTCGACCATGAAAGGATCAAAATACGGAGTCGGTGGAGGCGCGGCAAAACGGGAAGTTATAGAACTTCTAAAAAGAAAAAATATTGAGACGGAAATAGTGGATGGAAAGTTAAAAAACATTTTACTAAAAACAATCTTATGAAAAATTCCATAAATTTAAAAACGATTAAAGATTCTTTTATAAAACTTTCAAATAAATCAGAGAAAGAAAGAAATATTTTTTTAACAAATTTAGCAGATGAGTTATTAAATAATAAAGATATAATTTTATCTGCCAATAAAAAGGATTTGCAAAATGCTAAGAAAAATAAATTATCAGCAGCTTTCATCCAACGGTTAAAACTTGAAGTGACGGATTTAAAAAAGATTATAGTAAGAGTCAAACAGGTCAGAGCTTTAGATAGTGGAATTGGAGAGATTATCGAAAAGAAAATTAATGATACTGGTTTGGAAATACACAAGGTTAGGGTGTCGATTGGCACGATTTTAATTATTTATGAATCGAGACCTGAAGTGACAATTGATGTTGCCTGTCTTTGTATAAAGTCTGGCAATGTTGCAATTTTAAAAGGTGGATCAGAGGCATTAGAAACCAACTTGGTTTTATATGAATGCATAAAAAAATCTTTGATTAAATCCAGTTTTCCAAAGGAAGCACTTTATTTTATTCAATCAAAAAATAAAAATATTGTCAGAAAATTATTGAAGAGAAATGACATGATAGATTTAATAATTGCCCGCGGTGGTTATGAAATGATTAAAAATATTCAAAATAATTCTTCGATTCCAGTATTAGCTCATTCATCTGGTGGAGCTAGAATTTACATAGATAAAAGTGCCAATCTATCAATCATTGAGAAAATATTAATCAACGCAAAAATTACAAAACCTTCTGCGTGTAATTCCCTCGATACAGTTGTCATCCATAAAGATCTAAAAGATAAATTATTATCAGTAATTATTAAAAGCTTCGAGAAAAATAAAGTGGAAATAATTAAAGGTAAATGGAATCAAGAATTTTTGGGAATGAAAGTGTCGATTAAAATTGTTGATTCTTTGGAAGAAGCGATTGACTTTATTAATACTTACAGTAAAAAACATTCCGAAGGAATTATTGCTCAAGATAAAATTGCCATAAACAAATTTTGTCAATCGATTGATTCCGCAACAATTTTTGTAAACTCCTCAACCCGTTTACACGACGGTTATGTTTTTGGGTTGGGGGCGGAGATGGGAATTGCCACCGGTAAACTCCATGCCCGTGGGCCAGTTGGACTTAAGGAATTATCAATTTATAAATGGATCGTCTATGGAAAAGGTCATACTAGAGAATAAAAAAATTGCCGTCATTGGTGCTGGTCATATGGGACAGTCAATAATTAAGGGTTTGATTAACAGTGGAAAAATAAAAAGATCAAATATTTTTGTTTCCAATAAATTAAACAACGTTGCTGTCACAAAAAAAGCCGATTATATTTTTATTGCCGTTAAACCTTTTACGGTTAAAGAGGTTTTGAAAGAAATCGCACCCTTTACTGATAATAAAATTATATTATCTGTCGCTGCCGGAGTCAGTTTGAAAATCTTACTTAGTTACACAAATAAAAACCAAAAGATTATCCGGCTTATGCCAAATATTCCCGTTTCAGAAAATAAAGGAGTAATTGGATTTTTTGCTAACAAAAATATTTCTAATTCAGAAAAGCAAGACATTATTAGATTGGTTTCTTTATTGGGAAAAGTTCTTATAGTCAAGAAAGAGGAAGATTTAGATGTTTTGACTTTAGTCACAGGATGTGGTCCGGCAATATCGGCTTATTTTATAAATCTTATATCAAGCTATGCAGAAAATCAGGGTTTTTCCCAAACGGAATCTATTAATATTGCTTTAAAAATATTTGAGGGAACAACTAATTATCTTATTAATAACAATCTAACCCCTTCTAAATTAATTGAGTCTGTGGCAACGAAAGGTGGTGTAACCGAAGTTATTATAAGTTCATTAAATAAAAGTGGAGTGAATAAACTATTTGAAGAAGCGATGGAAAGTGGGTATGATAAGTTACGTAGATTAAAAGAAAAGATAGAAAATAAAAAGGAGAAAAAAGCATAATTATGGCAACCGTAGACGATTTTAGTATGGCTCGGCGATGAGTATAAATATAACATTTTTTTGTATACTACTTACAGTGGGAACAAAATGATAAAAGATTTAAACTTTTCTTAGAGAAAAAAATGAAAACAAGACAAAGTGGGATGCCAGATGAACAAACGTGGAATAATTTTTTCAATCCAGATGACATCTTGGATAAATTAGGCATACAAAATATCGTTGGGAATATAGCTGATTTAGCTTGTGGGTATGGAACGTTTACCATTCCGGCAGTAAGAAGAACAAAAGGTTTAGTTTATGCTATTGATATTGATAAGGATATGATATGTATTACTCAAGAAAAAGTCAGACAAAAAGGTTTAAAGAATGTGGTATTACTTCAAAGAGATTTTGTTGCTGACGGGACTGGACTTGCAGACTCATGTTGTGATCGTGTAATGCTATTTAACATCTTACACGTTGAGGAGCCTTTGAAATTATTAGCGGAGGCAAAAAGGATACTCGCTACCGAAGGAAAAGTTAGTATAATTCACTGGAATTATGACTCTACCACACCACGCGGTCCATCTATGAGTATCCGGCCAAAACCTGAACAATGTCAAAATTGGTTGACCGAAGCAGGATTCAAGTTGGAAGGAAATATAATTCCGCTTCCACCATATCACTATGGTTTAACGGGAATAAAATTATGAAATTATTAATGTTCCATGTGAGTGAGTTTTGGTACAAAACATACAGTAAAACATTGGAAAACGTCGATACTCAAGAAAAGGAAGAAAAAATTAATGAAGGAATTGTAGTGTTCATACATATTGAAAAAGAAGATGAGGAGAGAGAAAACAAATTAAGAGGAAAAGCGATCGATAATATCAGATGGTTATTAAAGAAGACCAATACAAATACTGTAGTTTTGCACTCTTTTGCACATTTATCTGAAAGTAAGTCATCTCCAGAGTTCGCCCAAAAATTAATAGAGGGTTTAAAAAACTCTCTTGAAGAACGTCACATCATAACCCATGTGACGCCATACGGTTATTTTTTAGAGTTCAAACTTCATGTATTGGGAGAAAGTTTGGCAAAGGTGTTTAAAAGTTTTTAAATTGTAAAAAGTTCTTTAAAAAAATTTGCGTTTTTTCTTCTGTTCTTTTTTTACGGCGACTCCGGCCAAATTTAAAGTATCCCTTTGCAACGCTGTCCACAATTCTACTTCAATTTCCCTGATGGTAAGAGTATTAGGATTTTAACTAATATTGATTTATATAATTCGACTAAATTTTTTACTTTTTATTCACTAAAATATATAGTGAATTTAATCACTTTTAAGTTTTTTGATAAAAAATATTGATTATTCTTTATTACCGATCCAATAGGGCCTTTATACTTTCTCAACCAATCAATAAAATTAACAAGGACTTTTACCATGTAATCGTGGTATTCTTTCCCTTTTTTTGGTGACGCTTTTGATGAATCAGAAAACGATCCATCTGGCGCAAAAGCTTTTTGTTCATAACTGTTCCACGGAATATCAATTACTTCTCCTGATTTTCCAAAAATAATGGCTCTATCGCTTGGTTTTTTAGAAATCG
>CAYZAZ010000070.1:2242-4356 GCA_964476545.1 uncultured Gammaproteobacteria bacterium | reverse complement strand
AAGGATTCGGATTTGTCGAAATGTCAACTGAAGAGGAAGCACAAAAAGCTATCGAAACATTTAATGAACAGGACAATAAAGGAAGAAAATTAGTCGTATCTGAGGCTCGACCCCCAAAACCAAGAGGTGATTTTGGTGGCGGTGGAAGACGTGGAGGATATGATAGACGAGGTGGAGGCGGATATGGAGATAATCGAGGTGGATATGGTGGAGGTGGTGGAGGATATGGAGACAATCGAGGAGGTTACGGAGGCGGACAACAAATGTAAAAACCAAGTTAGATATTTGGTAAAAAAAGGCAAGTGGAGAGAAATCTTCCTTGCCTTTTTTAGTGGAGTTTTTTTATAAATAAATTTATCTGTTGACAATGTACACAGAATAATTTAAAATATAATTGCATGAAGGAATATAAGTTTAATAAAGAGAAAAATGAGTTATTAATCAAACAAAGGAGAATTAGTTTTGCTGAAATAATTAAGGCAATAAAAAAGAAAAACGTAGTTAAAGTGATTAACCATCCAAATAAGAAAAAATACCCAAAACAAAAAATTTACTTAATTAAACTTAGAGATTATATATTTTCAGTTCCTTTTATTGAAGAAGAAGAATATTTTTTTCTTAAAACCATAATACCGAGTAGAAAATATACAAAGAAATATTTTAAAAAATTATAAATTAATAAATAAGTATGAAAAGACTACCAAAAAAAGCATTTGAACCACTTGACGATTATGAAAGACAATTTATCAAAGATTTAGAGAATGGTGAATTTGTAGAAGTTAAAAATCAAAAAAAAGAAATTCAAAAAGCCATAAACATGGCTAAATATACTCTTGCAAAAATGAAAAAAAATAAACGTATAACAATTAGAGTGGAGAAAGACGATTTGGAATCAATTCAAGATAAGGCAATTAAGTCAGGGATTCCTTATCAAACTTTGATTGCGGCAATTCTTCGAAAATTTGCCCAAGGGAAAATAAATATTGGGATCTAAATTGTATAGGGAGTTTTTCGCTTGAATTCGTTTTGTTTGACTCTTTGAATTATTTTTTCTGCGTTTTTAAAACCAAGATTAATAATTTCATTTAATGATTTATTACGGTCGTGAAAAAGGTAAAGCACTTGATCAGCTTCTTCATAGGTAAAGCCAAATTCACCCTCATCCGTTTGATTTTCCCAAAGACCAGCGGTAGGTTTGGCTTGAATAATTTCTTCAGGTATTTTTAAATATTTAGCCAGTTGATAGACCTGAGTTTTATAAAGATGAGTGATGGGTTCGATGTCTGAGGCAGAATCACCGAAGCGGGTAAAATAGCCAAGTAGATGTTCGGATTTATTTTCTGTGCCACAGACTAAAGCCTTATGTCTTTTTGCTTGATCAAAGAGGATAATCATGCGGGTGCGAGCCATGATATTGCCGATTCTTATTTGATGGGTCCTGTCACGAGTTTTTTTCCCGCCAGGGTTCGCTCGCGATAAATTACCCTCGACTCCACGCTGTCGGGAGCCCTTAAACTCGTGCCACCCATCTATTAATTTATCAACTATTTTTTTTATAGGAATAATTTGAAAATTTTCTGAGGGAAATTTAATATCATTGCTCGTCTCGGTGTAGGGAAGATGATAAGCAAAAATATTTTTTAGTGGTAAGACTTTTTTTAAAAGGTAAAATGCGACTGCAGAGTCAATCCCTCCAGATAAACCAATGACTGCTTTATTAATCTTTTGTTCCTGAAAGGTTTTTTTTAAAAAAGAAACAATTTTATTTTTTTCTTTTTGAGGGTTAATAATTAATGGGTTTCTCATGATATATAGTATACTTTAAGAATTCAGAATTTAAAATTTATAATTATGAATTAAATTTTGAATTATAAATTATGAATTCTAAATTCAAGATTGCTCTTCTTGTTGGTCGGTTTCAGCCTTTTCATAAAGGTCATTTATATTTAATTAAAAAAGCTTTAGAAGTGGCCGATCAATTAATAATTGGAATTGGGAGTGCAAATATTACAGACGTCAATAATCCATTAGATTATGAAATAAGGAGGAAGATTATTAAAGCAGTTTTATATAAAGAAAAATTGCAAAATAAAGTAATTAAAATAGTTCCACTT
>CAYZAZ010000070.1:0-2232 GCA_964476545.1 uncultured Gammaproteobacteria bacterium | reverse complement strand
GGAAAAATAATGTTCAAAAACAATTGAGTCTTGCCCTGAGCGGAGCCGAACGGGTTGATTTAGTGGTGGGTAATAACGAGTGGACAAATAATATATTAAAACAAGCGGGATATAAAATTCTTGAATGTCCATATTTTAATCGATATCTTTATGAAGGGTGGAGGATAAGGAGGATGATAGTTGAAGGGAAAAATTTTGAAAAAAGAATTCCAAATTATTTATATAAATTTGTTTTATGTTCTATGTTACGTGTTACGTGTTATGCGAATGTTGTTCTCGGTGGTACCTTTGATCATTTTCACGTTGGTCACAAAGCCCTCATAAAGAAAGCCTTAGAAATAGGAAAAAAAGTAACAATAGGATTAACTACAGAAGAGCTTTATAAAAATAAATTTTTAAGTCAACATATCGAACCTTATGAGGTTCGAGAAAAAAACTTAAAAAAATATTGTCGTAATATCATTCCTATTTCAGATATCTATGGGACGACTCTGGAAAATAAAGAAATTGATGCTATTGTTGTTTCACGAGAAACTTTGACAAATGCAATAAAAATCAACGAAGAAAGAAAAATAAAAAAATTAAAGCCATTTCAAATCGTGATTGTTGAAGATATTTTAGCTGATGATGGCAAAATTGTCAGTTCAGAAAGAATTAGGAGAGGAGAAATAAATAGAGAAGGGAAAAGTTACGAGTTAATGGTTACCCGCCTGCCAACGCCTGAAATTAAAGGCAATGGCGGGCAGGATGGTTATTTGGGAAATAAAAAGCAATTAATTCTACCGGAAAATTTGAGAGAGAGATTGCGCGAGCCAATTGGGAGTGTCATATCCAGCTTTTCCATATCGGATATGGAGGGGATTGTTGGGAGGCTGAGAAAGGCAAGTTTGGTAATTTCTGTGGGAGACATTATTACGATGGAACTTATTAGATTAGGCGTTGAACCAGATGTTAAAGTAATTGATTTGAGGTCGAGGAGAGAGTCAATTTTAAATTTATCCGCCAGCTGGCGGATAAAAACTAAAATAATAAATAGATCAGGAACTATTAGTTTTGAGGCAGTAAAGGCGATAAAAAAAACTATCGATAGTTGTTTGGAAAATGGCAAGAAGTCGACGATTGTAATTGATGGCGAAGAAGATTTGTTAGTTTTGCCGGCGATTTTACTAGTGCCTTTGGGGTCAGTTGTCTGCTATGGTCAGTGGGATAAGGGGGCAGTAATTGTTGAAGTTACAGAAGAAAAAAAACAAGAAGTCGCAGAAATATTGGAAAAATTCCAGAGATTTTAAATACTAACAATACTTAATAAAATTATTCCACTTAATGTTGTTAATATTCCTGTAATTTGTTGTTTATTAATTCTTTGTTTAAAAATAAAAAAAGCAATCAGAACAAAGAGAGCTGGATAGGCTCCAGCAATAGATGAAATAATTGGAATCGAGCCTTGTTTTAAACCTAAATTAAAAGTAAATTCACCTGTTCTTAAAAAAATTGATGAAAGTAATATGGGTAGCATAGCATTACCTAACGTGGGTTTTTGTAAAGGAATTTTTTTGAATTTCATATAAATAAAAAGTAAAGGAAAAAGAGATAAGGCAAAGTAGGTGGGTAAGAACCAACCGATTTTAACAACGATTGATTTAATAAAAACGGCAAATATTGTCCAAGAAAACATTGTAAGAAGTGCTAATTTAATTCCTTTATCCCAAAATAACCCTTTTTTAATGCTTTGCAAATTAATTGAGGTTAAAATAACACCAATAAAAATTAGTATTAAAGATAAAATTTGAAAAGAGGATAGATGCTCTTTGAATATTAAAGCAGAAAAAAGAACGGCGGAGCCGGAGTATGTTGAACCGGTGATTGTTCCAATTAAAGAAGGATTAGAAATTTTCATAGCTTCGTTATTCATAGTATTGCCAGCTAATTGAAAAAAACCAAGTAAAATTGTTAAAAAGAAAATTGGCCAAGTTAAAAATTTAAAAGCAGAGATTGAAAAAGGTAAATAAAAAGAAGTAATTATAAATCCAAAAATATAAACCCAAAAAGTAGTAGAATAGCCATCAGTTTTTCGAGAAGCGATAGCTCCAAAAATATCACCAAAAGCCCAAGTGATAAAAGTTAATAAGGCAAAAAGAATGGACATTTGACTATTATATCATGTTGATGATCAATCGATACTGTCAAACCCAAATGAAAATGTCACCCCCCGTAATTAATAACAATTATTAA
>CAYZAZ010000069.1:4379-4706 GCA_964476545.1 uncultured Gammaproteobacteria bacterium | reverse complement strand
TCTGTCTTCGAAAGGTGTTTTATTTATCAAAATCTAATTCTCTTTAATATAACTCTCATTTTTTTATGCCGAACATACCTAAATTTCGGCTTAAAAAAATCTTCAACATCAAATTGTTCAGAAACAACAGATTTTCTATCGTTTCTTTTCTTTATTTCTTCTTCTTCTTTTTCCTCTAACATGAATAGAGGATTAATAAGAAGTTGTAAAGATGATGAATCCACTCCAGAAATAGGATCAAAACCGTTTTTCATAAACTGCACCTATACCCTTTATGATAAGTTATGTAATTGAGTTGATTATTAAGAAATTAAGAACAAGTTACAA
>CAYZAZ010000069.1:0-4369 GCA_964476545.1 uncultured Gammaproteobacteria bacterium | reverse complement strand
CATATTATATTCTTTAATTTAAAAATATAAAAGGGGATATGTTAACTCCTTTTGGATGATAGCATATATATAGTTAAAAGTCAAGGTGGACCCTATAGGAATCTCTCCCTCGACTAAAATTTTTTCGTCAAAAAATTTTGTCTGGGCACAGCCTCATAATTTCACAAGCTTGTGAAATATATTCTGGCTCTTCTCGTCCTGACATAAGCAAAGCAGTTTGCTTACTTAGTGTCCACAAAAAACACCTTTCGGTGTTGTTTTTTTGTGGACCCTACAGGACTCGAACCTGCCACCTCCTCATTGCAAATGAGGCGCTCTAGCCAGATGAGCTAAGGGCCCAAATAATATTCTGATAGAACCATTTTATCTTATTTTATTTAAAATGCAAATTATTTTAAAAATGAAAAATATAAAACCCCAACAGAAAATTGGGGTTTTTAAACAATTAATCACATTAAGAGAAAGAAAAAAATGCTATGGCCTTGAGAGCTATGATCACTAAGAGAGCGATCAATACTCCAAGGCCACTTTTCTTGTTGTGCGCCATATATCCTCCTTTGATGAACGATTATCTTCTCTAGAATACCATTATATGATTTTGTTGTCAAATCAAAAAACAAAGTAATTCCTAAGGTCAACTACATTTCCACGAAGTAAAAATTGTTTAAATTCTTTTAACATAAAATTATTTTTTAATAAAAACTTATTAAATATTAGACTAAAAAATTAATAAGTTATTTATAGTGTAACATAAAAAGTGATATGAAAACAGATTGATTAACCTCTGTCAATTTCTAGCTTTAGTTTAATTATTTAATTTAATAGTAATCTTACAATAAACAAAAAATACCATACAGTTTTTTGTATGGTATTTTTTGTTTATATAAATTTTATTGTTTAATATGCTCCGTAACCTGCTGGATTTGCGTGTGCAAACCAAAAATGTCCCGGACCATATGATGGATCTTTTCCTTGATCCATAATAGTTGCGAATTGACCCCAAATCCCATATGCACCTTCTGGAATCAAATTTGGATCAGAAGTATAATCTCCCACCCAAACTATTTTATATTTCCAAACTGCGCCACTTCCTCCTTTAGCCTTACCATTCCATTCATTATTTTCCCAAGCTTGGTATGGAGGATTTGTCCAATTCTCAGTATTACCTCTATCCCATTCCGCATTCCATTTCATTACAAGTTTGTCGGGAGAGTATATTCCCAAACAATTAGCTGTATAACCTCCTGCTAGACACCAAGAAGAACCTGTTCCATTAAAAATTCTAGCTGTGTCATTATAGCCATACTGATCAAAACCACCAGCTGCAGAAACCATACCAACACCTACAAATAAGGCCATAACGATTACTAAAGATAATATAATTTTGTTCATGTAATTTAAATTTTAATTAATTAATAGTTGATATCGACCTTTCGAGACTTGCTATTTTTATCAGCAAATCTTGTTTATTATACATTTTTTATTTTGTAAATCAAATGGAGATCATTTACTGATTTACTTCTTTTTCTTTAAAACATTTATTCCAGAAGAAAGCCATTAACCAACCAAAAATGTAACCAACAATAAAGGTTACAATAATAAGTCCAAGAGCCTTAACTAAATCAAAAGGCATTACAACTATCGGTATGTTGAGCATGTGTATATCAAAAATAAAATCCAAAAAAGTCTGTGCTATTCCTAGTATAACTAAAATACTCCACATAAGATGAAAAAAACTTATAAGAAAACCAAAAGTTAAACCGGTTTTATTTTTATTTATTTCCATATCCATAAATTAATTTTTTTTTAATTAAAATTAATAATAAAGATTATACCACAGATAAAAATTTTTTAAAAGATTAAAAAATTTTTATAAAGAACTGAAACACAAGCATAAATATAAATGTACTATGCTATAATGAAATTCAATTTAAATAATGTAATAAAAACATAGGCTTATTCGTCATTAACTATGAATATTAGAGAAGAAAAAGGAAGAGAATTGTTCATTGAACTTTATGATACCCACGTAGATTCTATTTTTCGTTTTTGTTATTTTAAAACAGGGAACAAAGAAACAGCCCAAGATCTCACTTGAGATACCTTTATAAAAGGATTTAATGATTACACAAAGAAGATAGCGGAAAAAGCTGATGCTTAATTTTTTAGATAATTTTTTAAACAAGATAACGATGTACCGACTGGTTCTGTATGTTCTTATTTTCTTTTTTGGTTCTGCTTTTGTTCTCTCTATATTTAAATTTCTGCCTTATACTCCCATCGATCTTTTAGTCTCTGTATTTATTATTTTATTAGTATCTTGGATATTCAATGTTCTTTTTGCTTATGTATACAAAGCGCCGACCAATGTGGAGTCTATTTACATCACAGCCTTAATTTTGTTTTTCGTTATTACTCCTGCCCAAGGCAGTGTATACTCGCAATTTTTACCGCTTGCTTTTTGGGCTTCGGTTTGGGCTATAGCTTCAAAATATATTTTTGCCATTGGCAAAAAACATATCTTCAATCCGGCTGCTTTTGCTATAGTGCTTACGGCCTTTACCATAAATGAATTCGCCAGTTGGTGGATTGGAACACTCAATATGTTGCCTTTTGTCTTAGTGGGAGGGTTATTAATTGTCAGGAAAATTCGCCGTACGGACTTAGTGCTTAGTTTTATAATTTCCGCCTTGGCTACCATATCCGTTTTGGCGATATTTAAAGGCTCAGATGTTCCCAATACTTTATTTAGAATGTTAAAGGATTCAGCTTTCTTTTTCTTTACTTTTATTATGTTAACCGAACCGCTTACTGCGCCCACTACCAAGTGGTTGCGTATTATCTTTGGTGCCTTAGTGGGATTCTTGTTTGCGCCAGCCTTACATATCGGTTCATTTTATTCCACCCCGGAGTTGGCTCTTGTTATAGGGAATATTTTTGCTTATATAGTGAGCCCCAAAGAAAAACTTTTTTTGAAATTAAAAAAACGCATTGAAATCGGTGCAGATACGGTTGATTTTGTCTTCCACAAAAACAAAAATTTTTCTTTTCGGCCGGGACAATATATGGAATGGACCTTGAAACATCGTAATTCTGACTCACGTGGCAATCGTCGTTATTTTACTTTGGCCTCGTCCCCGACGGAAGATGAGATACATTTGGGAGTAAAATTTTACCCTGAACCAAGCAGTTTCAAAAATCGGCTGCTGGCCTTACCGATAGGAACAGATATAGTTGCCGCTCAGAGATCGGGAGATTTTATCTTGCCAAATAAAAAAGAACAAAGTCTTGTATTCATTGCAGGCGGTATCGGCATCACACCTTTTCGAAGTATGATTCAATATCTATTAGATAAACACGAGAAGAGGGAAATTATATTGCTTTATTCCAATAAAAAAGTTTCTGACATAGCTTATAAAAATATTTTTGATAAAGCTCAAACTGAACTGGGAATAAAAACAATTTATGTTATTACTGACAAAAATAATACACCGCCTAGTGGTGAATCTATCAGGAATGGTTTTATTGACGCGCAATTTATACAAAAAGAAGTTCCTGATTATCTAAATAAATTATTCTTTATCTCCGGTCCCCATGGTATGGTGAATGCTTTTGAGAATGCCCTTAAATCCATAGGAGTTTCCAAGAAAAATATAAAGATTGATTTCTTTCCAGGTTTTGCGTAACTAAATATCAAATTTTTAATCTATAAATAATAATTATAGTTGTTTATAGATTTTTACTTCTATAATAAAAGTAAAGTGCCAGTGGTGCCGCCCAATTTGCAAAACGCTCAACAAAATCTAAAACCGACTGGCCGACAATCGGTCTTACTAAAGCCGTCCAAAATCCCCAAAATGCCGCCCAAAGCAGTACAGGTTTAACAGGTTTAATTAAAACAAACAAGGCAATTAAAACATCAAGAATGCCTACCAACATTAATAATGTTGTAGCTGTAGCGCTGTCTACCTGAATTAATTGGCTGATCCAACCAATCCAATCAGTTTTGCCATTAATAGCAAGCAAACCATGACCCAAAAACTCTCCCGCTACCCCAATTCTAAGCAACCATTCAAATTTTTTTTCGTTAGTCATAAAAAATATAAAAATAATAAATAATAATAAGTTAATTATATACCTATGTTAAAATAAGTAAAAATTTACCGATTCCGAACTTATCTTACCTATAGACTATAGCCGGAGAGAATAATGTTTGGATAATGAAAGAAAAATGATCCATGCTTTGTATTAAGGATATAGGGTCGAATTAGTATTAAAATTAATCAAATAATTAAAATGAATAAAACAAAAAAGATGGTTTTAGGATTGGGGACACTCGCATTAATTTTAGGTGTTTCTGGCGTTATTA
>CAYZAZ010000068.1:2532-4859 GCA_964476545.1 uncultured Gammaproteobacteria bacterium | reverse complement strand
GCCATAATTTATCTGTTCTTCTTTTTTCAAAATTAAAGATTTGGCAATACCCATTATTCCCCGTAACGCCCCGCCCAACAAACCGCCTAAAATGATACTCCACATAAACGTCGGCCTCCTTATAACTAAATCATATCACTTTTGTAATAAAAGGGATAAAATAATACTGCAGTTCAAAACAAATAATAATTTATGCAAAGAAAATCTTCAAACAAGGATTTACGCAAGGCAAGCGCTGCTAAGAAGGATGAGTTTTATACCCAACTTATCGACATTGAAAACGAACTCAAGCACTACAAAAAACAATTCCAGGGAAAAGTCGTTTATTGTAATTGTGATGATCCATTCGAGAGCAATTTTTTCAAATATTTTGCCGCCAATTTCAACGCACTTAAATTGAAGAAGTTAATCACCACGAGCTATGTTAAATCACCGATTGTCGGCGGACAATTGCCGCTATTTGAAGTAAAGGGGTTAAAACAAAAAGGCAAACAACCTTTTAAAATTGAAATTAACAAAGTATCAGACACAAACGCTGACGGCGCCGTTAGTTTGGCTGATGTAGAGTGGTTGCTAAGGAATGATATCAATGTTGCAACTCCGCTTAAGGGCGACGGCGATTTTCGCAGTGATGAATGTCTAAAGTTCTTTAAGGGGGCCGACATTATTGTAACTACCCCGCCATTTTCACTGTTTCGTCAATATGTTGCACAACTTGTCAAATATAATAAAAAGTTTCTGATTTTAGGCAATATGAACGCGATCACCTATAAAGAAATTTTTAAACTAATAAAAGATAACAAAATTTGGTCAGGTTATGGTTTTAATAAGTCCATCGTGTATAAAACACCTTATATTAATAACCTTGAGGCAAATAGAAAGTTTGTGATTGGAAAAGGATACAATCCAGACGAAGGATATGTAAAAGTGCCAGCCATCAACTGGTTTACAAATTTAGACACAGTAAAGCGTCACGAGAAATTAGATCTTTATAAAAACTATACCCCTGAAGAATATCAAAGGTATGATAATTACAATGCTATTAATGTCAATATTGTTAATGAGATACCAAAAAACTATGATGGCGCTATGAGGGTACCGATTACCTTTCTTGATAAATATAACCCTGATCAATTTGGAATAGTTAATGCATTAAACCGTTATCAATTATTTGATAATGATAAGCTAATCCTTAATAGGGGAAATGATAGAATCGGGAGGCACATGTGTTCAATAGATAATGGCCAAAGATTTACCTACTTTAGAATAATTATTAAAAAACGAAAAAAATAATATGAAAGGAATTATTTACATAATGACGACGGCTGTTTCTGGTTTGATAAAAATTGGGCAAACAGGTACGAATAATTATCAGGAGAGAATGCGAAATCTTGAGTCAAACGGTTATTATAATGTCGCCGGATTGAAAATTTTTTTTGCGATTGAACTTGAGGATTATGCTGAAAAAGAAGCTTTGTTACACGATATTTTTAATAAACACCGAGTCGGCGAAAGTGAATTGTTTGCGCTTGATCAAGAATTAATACGTCAGCTTTTACTCTCATTTAAAGGTAAGGTAATTTATCCTGAAAATACTGATCAAGAAAAAGAGTTTGACGAGGTAGCAAAAGTAAGAAAACAGAGCAGGCTATTCAGCTTTTATAAAAAAGGCCTAAAAAATGGCGATGTGGTTGTTTTTAAAGACGATGAAAGAATAACAGTAAAAGTTGTCGGCGAACGTGAAGTGGAATACGATGGTCAGACTTGGAAATTATCGCCACTTGCTTACAAGCTTTATGAGCAACGAGGTGAACTGAATGCGAGTGGGGCTTATGCGGGAGCTGATTATTTTAAATATAAAGATAAAAAATTAAGAGATTTACCAGATAAAGTAAATTAAGTGTGAAAATAATATGAAAATTGATCTACACAAAATCCCAATTCGTAAAGTTATCACCGGCTATAAAGATAGCGCCGAGGAAGGTGTTGTTGCCTACGACGGCAAGCTGGATATTCGACCAAAGTATCAGCGCGAATTTGTGTATAAGGAAAAACAACGCAACGCAGTGATCGAAACTATCAATAACAGCTTTCCGCTGAATGTGATGTATTGGATGATTAGAGAAGATGGCTGCTACGAAATGCTGGACGGCCAACAGCGAACTATTAGTATAGGGCAATATGTGAGCGGCGATTTTTCGCTAAACGACCGCTTTTTTCATAATCTAACTAAAGAGGAGCAAGATAAAATTCTGGATTATGAACTAATGATTTATTTTTGTGAGGGTACAGATAAAGAACGACTGGACTGGTTCAGGATTATCAAC
>CAYZAZ010000068.1:0-2522 GCA_964476545.1 uncultured Gammaproteobacteria bacterium | reverse complement strand
AAGAACGGTTAGATTGGTTTACAATCATTAATATTTCTGGGGAGAAATTAACTCCACAGGAAATACGCAATGCTGTTTATACTGGCCCGTGGTTATCAGACGCTAAGCTTAAATTCAGCAAATCAAACTGTGTAGCGTACCTGCTGGCTAATGAGGGCGGTAGTCTAGTAAGCGGTTCGCCGATCCGTCAAGAATATTTGGAGACAGCCCTTTCATGGATTAACGGCGGCAAAATAGAAGATTACATGGCCAAATACCAACACGATCAAAATGCCGACGAATTGTGGACATATTTTCAAAATGTGATTGAATGGGTTCGAAAGATTTTTACGAACTACCGCAAAGAAATGAAAATTGTGCAGTGGGGTGAATTGTATAACAAATTCAAAGACAAGAAACTAGACGTCGGTAAATTGGAAGCAGAAATTAAAAAGTTAATGCAAGACGAGGATGTTACCAAAAAATCAGGTATTTATCCCTATGTTTTGACCAGAAATGAAAAATTTCTAAACCTCCGCGCTTTTACCGATAAACAAAAAAGAGAAGCATATGAAAGGCAAAATGGAATTTGCCCATTTTGTAAAGGCGAAAATAAGAAAAAGAAATGGGAAATTGAAGAAATGGAAGCAGATCATATTACACCTTGGCACGAGGGCGGAAAAACGACTGCAGAAAATTGCCAAATGCTATGCAAGGAACACAACCGAACAAAATCTGGAAAATAATATGAGTGATAAATTTTCAATAGAAGACTTAATAATGAAAGTAATGCCGGGAGGTTTTTTACTGGCAACACTCTATTTTTTATTAAGAGAAAAAATTCAATTTAACTTTATTGAAAATTTAGATTTTTTTTACACTTTTTTATTTTTTTGTTCGGCTTATATTATTGGAGAATTACTGCAAACCGTTGCTCATGAAATTGAATGGATTATTGATATTTTCTTTAAATTAAGACGGCCATCGGAAATATTTTTATATAAAAATAATCCGATAACAAAGAGCGAATACAAAAGAAATGAATTGATGAAGGAACTTAAGTTGGAAAAAGCAGAGTCAAAACATTTTGATCAAGAATACTCCGGGTTATCTTTTTGGTGGTGGAAGAAGAATAAAAAGAGCGACGAGGTATCACAAAGTATATTTTGGAGACTCTATTCTAGAGTAAACCAAACAGATGAAATAAAAATAGCAAAAAGAAATTATTTATTTGTTCGCGTAATGATATTGGAATTTTTACTCATAGGAATATTTTTTATTATCGATAAAAATTATTATTTGAGCATTTTAAGTTTTTTATTTTGCACTATTTTTTTATGGAGGAGCCGAGGTACTGCAAGGGGCTTGGTATTTAAAACTATATTATTAAATTTAAAAAATAATTGATATGAAAAAAATTGTTATATTAAATGTGGGTGGCGCTTTAGCATCATACGCCGAAATCGACGACAGAAAAGTAATAATTGATTTGGGAAAAAGTACGGATTTTTCACCAGTAGATAATTTTTTAATTCCGTTGGCTCAGAAGCGATCTTTTAGAAAAACAGATATTACTGGCAACACAGATAAATATCACATAGATCAATTATTCTTAAGTCATTTGGATAACGATCACATTTCAGATTATGAAAAATTTAGGGAAATGTTTCATCCCAATTATATGACTTGTCCAAATGACAATGAATCACAAGATAGTATTTTTAAAATCATCATCAGTTTTTTCACTGGCGAAAATTACGCAAGAAAACTTGTTCTTTCTGATATGAAAACGAGGACGGCAAATGTTCCTGGTAATCCTTATGGAATGACTCCTTCAAATCCGCTTGTCTCTACTATCCCAGAAATAATGAAGCTATTTTACATTAAACCGACCGAGTGCGAAAACGATGAAAATTTAAAATCCGGGTATGCAAATAATATAAGCCTTCTTCTATTTTTTCATTTAAATAATAAAACACTTTTAATGCCTGGTGACATATTAAAAGAGGGCATGGAGTGTCTAATTGAACGCAATAACGGTTTCAAAAAGCAACTTAACGATTTTGGTGTTGACTTCTTAATCGCTCCACACCATGGACTCACAACTTCTTTTTCCGAACGACTATTCAAAGAGATAAAAGGAAATAAAACAAGATTAAATATTATTTCCGAAAAGGTAAGAAAGGAAGATTCTGACGAAAACCGATCAGATATTGATAAAAGATATTATGATTCTAATTATTCATCTGGAGAGAATTCTTTAAAACAGAATGCTGTAAAAACATCAATGGGGCATATTGTAATAGATTTAGAGTCCGACGAAGCAGAAATTAAACAATACTCTGATATCAATGGTGTTTTAAAAGAATTTATTCCAGTTTCTAACCTGTAAGAGGCGCGTCAGCGAACTCTGGCACAAATTCCGTCGGTGTCCAAATCGAAGGCAAGGCAGAAGGGAGTTGTGAGGAAAATTCCGCCTCGCCCGAATATGGAATACGGTTTCTTTCTCTAACCCCCCCCCAGAGCGAGGCCGCGAAGCGGCC
>CAYZAZ010000067.1:0-5151 GCA_964476545.1 uncultured Gammaproteobacteria bacterium | reverse complement strand
AAGACTCAGAGCATTAGTTATAATGTCCGGAGATTTCCTTGAGGGAGAAATAAACCTCCAAGACGTAAAGCAAAAAAAAAATTATCCTCTCCTAATGTCTATGCTTGAATCAGTTAAAAATGTAGTAGAAAGTATTGCAAGAGTGGCCGAGCGGGCAAAGAAGATAGAGGAGGGCATGGTAATAAAGATTGACATAAACGCAGATTTCTTAAAGAAACTTTAAATAGTGGCGTTATTGAGCAAGGGCTAGAAGCTGATCTCAACACTCAACAGCCTAAAATTTAGATTTAATATTTCAATCTTCTTTCTCTTGGAACATGATTTAATATAACCTCTGAGTTGGATTTTCCGCATCCTAGAAATTGATTATTATGGGAAATAACGTAAGTTCCAGAGGGCATCTTTATTTCTAAATGATTTCCTTTTAACCAGTGTTTTGCTTGTTCTTCTGAAATATTTTCATTTTCCGCTATTTGAGTTAGTAAATTTTTATAAACTAACATTGCCTCGGGCACATTGGAAGTCATAATCAAACTTGGCTCCGACCGAGCGCTTACATCTTTAATTATTCCCGCAATCGCAAGACCTTGACTCTTTTTTTCACCATCCTCAAAATATATCTTTGGGTGTGGAGCTTTTTTTGGAATTAAATTAGTTACTCTTTCAATCTTATTGCCAGTTGCATATTCTAAAAATTGACCAAAGTTACTTTTTCTAACCTCACCTGTTTTTGGATCTGGAAAAAGAAGTGTCCCAGAACCACAACGAATTCTACTTCCCATTCCCGCTAAGAAATTCTGAAAATAGACTGAAGAAGCCGCTTTTGGTTCAAGATTTAAAAATTTAAATTTTCCTTCTAGGGCATTAATGGCCATTTCTTTTTCTACAGGAAAAAAATGATCTTTCAACATCTGATCAGTATCGGGATCGCGAATATCAGTTTGCTCATTAAATAAATATGAAAAACCCTCCTCATCTTTTAAAGCTGCAATTTCTTGACCAATATCCACTGGGGCGCTCGCCCCATCTTTGTTAAATTCAGATTTAATAAATGCCAAAAAATCTTGAGCCTCTTGACCTGTAAGATTAATACTTTCTTGAATTATTCCTAATCCTTTTTTAAATACTAGTGAATCTGCTTCATACTTAAAAGTATTTAGTCTCTCAAGTGCCTCATCACTTAATTCAAATCGGGAACTTTCTTTTGTCCGCTCAAAATCAGTATCATTTAGATTTTCACTAATAATATAATGCCTTAACCATTCACAAGTAGAGGCGACCACCTCTTCTTGAGTAAAAAACCCCTCTCTTTCGGTCCTTTTATACGGCGAATTGCGACTATAGGGAATATCTGCTTCGTCCATAAAAATTACCGGCGTTTCTCTTTTAAATTTTTCTTTATTATCGCTATAACTAAAAACTAGCTCTCGTTCGGTAGAAAAAATAATTTTTGGTTTTTCTATTTCTAATATAGTTGGTTTTTTTTCTGGAAATAAACCAGTTTCCCAAATCCGATTTCTTAATTCATTCTCCGTCTCATCATTAGTGCGATTTAAAAGTGCATCTTTAATCATCTTCTGTCGAATCTCTTCTGTAAGCATCGCTTTTTCATCAGGTTTATTTTTTTCAAAATCAATCGTATCTGGAATTGCTTTTAAATATTTTTCTGTCTGTTCTTTCAAATCCTCAAGTAATGTCTCATCAGCTGTCGCCAATACTGCCGCTTGTTTATCTGAAGTTAAGGCTTCAACAATTGCGGTAATCGGAAAAACCACCGATGTTTTCCCCTCTCCAGTTCCTAAATGCACATGTCTACCTTCAATAAAAGCGACAACTGATTGAATCTGTCTTGCTTCCCGCTCCTGATCAAAATTTGCTCCCTTGGCTTTAATTTCCGCTCGATTTTGAGCAATAAAATAAGCAATGGCTACGTCTTGAAAATGCTCCTTTATCTGATCACGTGCAACATTTTTATCAAGTACATGAGTATTACTATAATAGGTATATTCCTCTTTTTCTTCACCTAATAGTCTGTTTAATTGTGATTGAGGTTTAATTTCTTCATAACTTGGCCGATTAATAAAGTTATTTCTTCTCAGTAGATAATTTTCTAGTTGTTCAACCGATAAATGACTATCATTTATGTGTTTTGATAAAACATGATGTACTTGAGTATCAACCAAAATTTTCTTTGCCTTAACCTGATCAATTTCAAACAAACTCACTAATTTTTCAATCCGATTTTGCCTGGGATTAATTGGCGTAAGTTCTTGACTGGCCTTTTCCAAACGATGCATAATTTTTTGTAAAGGATTAACTCGTTTTTCCTGAGGTTGCCCTTCCTGAGATTGCGACATAGGAATAATTATATCTAAATTAAGTAATAAAAGAATAAATCGAAGAGTTTATTTAATTTTTTTCCCAATTTGAAGCGCCATTTCTTTATAAAATTTCTTTAGTTTATCAAGAGTTAAGGGCTTAATCATTCTTGGCAAAAATTCTAATTTCTCTGCATTCATAAAATCTGCTCCCAAAGAAATTAAATCAAGTTCCAATTTATATTTTATCGCTGTCGAATTAATTAGATCCCATATAGTAAATTTATCTTTGAGAAGAAAATATAAATCTACATAATCTTTTGCCTCTTGATTTAAATTAAGTAATAGTAATTTATTAGTCCCAATATCTAAAGGACTATCAATATTTACAGACTGATAAATATTACCTTTATCTACTCTTTTATAAGGAAAATTTAGAAAATCTACTTTTAAAATCTCTTTTCCTTTTTGTAATTCAAACCACATAACCATATTCTTTTTCGTCATTTTTACCTCAGCCTTAATCTGTGAAGATAAATCATTAATAAATTTAATAACTAAATCTTTGTCAAACTCTTTTTCTGAAAAAAAATCTAAATCGTCAGAATAGCGATGATGAAGATAAAAAACGCTTAGCGCAGTCCCCCCACCAAAATAAAAATTATCCCTTAATTCTTTATTTTTTGAAAATTCATCAAATACAACTTGTTGAAACGCTGTAAATCCTATTTCGCCCATATTATATATTTAAGAAATTTTTTCTTATCAGAATCTATCTTAAGAATATTCCAATATTTTTTTATATCACTTATTGGTAGTTTTTCTTTATTTTTTAAATAAATTCCAAAATTAATCATCCTTTCAAGGATTTTAACCCTTCCCGATTCTGTTTTCTTCAGTTTATTTTCATCATAATCCCACATATGTGACATAGCTTAATTTTAACACAAATTAAAATTTTACCTCCCCGACTTAATTGTACTGAATTAAGTACTAAATACTTGACAAAATAATCAATCTCATTTATAATAACCTAACTATGACACCAACAATTATTCCCATTACTGAAGCTAGAAAAAACCTTGGAAATTTATCTGAGGAGGTTTCTTCCAATAAATATATTATCCTTACTAAAGGAGGTAAGGCCCAATCAGCTTTAGTCAATATTGCTTACTTAAATCGCCTCCAAGAAGAAGTCCGAAAACTTTACCAAAAAACATTTATCGATCCTAATTTACTTCCTTTTACCAGATTATTTAAAAAAGAAGAAATAAATAAATGGCTTAAGGAAGATATGATATGAAAAAAACTGTTTTTATTGATTCAAGTGTTTTTTTTACCGCAGTAAATTCTCCAACAGGAGGTTCGGCTAAGCTTTATACTCTTAAAAATATTGATCTTATTTCATCACCTCTTGTTCTCGCTGAAGTTGAAAGAAATGTGCGTCAAAAACTTTTCAACTATCATCTTGATCGCTTTTTTTTACTCGCAAGTATGATTAAAATTATTAAACAGTCTCCAAATAATATCCTTATTCAAAAAGCAAAAAAAATAATTGTTGCAAAAGACGCAGTAATTCTCGCCGAAGCCAAGCTAACAAAAGCAAATTTTTTAGTCACCCTTGATAAAAAGCATTTTTTTACTCAAAAAGCTTGTAATTTCTTCTTACCAGGGAAAATTGTCACCCCAAAAATACTCCTTAATTCCCTCAATTAACGTTTTCTTCAAACCATATTTAACCTCGTCCTCCTTCGCTAAAGCTACGGAAGGACAGGTCATCCTTCGCTAAAGCTTCCACCTACGCCAAGACTACGATGGACAAGTTGGATAGATAAATAGGTCGGAAACGCTTAGATGTGGCCTAGCTCCATAATATGTAGAAATTAAAGTTCCAAAATTAACTGCTTTTTTTAATATTTTTTTTAAATCTTTTAAATAAAATGTTTGATTACTTTTGTACCATTGATCCAAAAACATTGCTAATAAACCATCTCCTGCTCCAATCGTATCTATAATTTTTTTTCTACTTTTTGTGACTCCGCTATATAATATATGATCTTTCTTATAGAATAATTCAGCTCCTTTATTACCCTGGGTAATTATTAATATGTAATTATGATGAGTAATGTTTTTATTTGATAAATTTTTAACTTCCTTATTATTTCCAACAATAATTAAATTTTTAAAATTATTGGCTCGTTTTAAAAACCAGTAAAATTTTTGAACATCTGTTAAGCCACCTAAATTCAAAACAATAGTATCGCCGTTAAACGAACAAAGATTATCTTTTTGTTTTATTTGTTTTGCGTTTTCCAATTCAAACCCCCCAATAATATTTACTCGACAATTTGTTGGAAATACTGATAATTTTTCAACTCTATTTGTTATTCCGTAATTAAAATTAACTTTAATTATATTTCCTTTTTTATCTATATAATAATGAAGACCTGCTGATTTCGCTCCCTTTTGAACAATAATTTCTTTATTACTAAATTTTAAATACTCCTCATTTAAAATTTTTCCTAAATTATCATCTCCAAGAATTCCTCTTATTAATACCTTATTTTTAAAAAAATTTAACCAAAATAATGTATTAGCAAGTGAGCCACCACATCCAACACTTATTTTTTTATCTTTAAAATAGCCATATTCATATATTAAATGAGCAGTACCGCCAAAATCTAATGAATTCATATTTTTAAATAGATTTGTCTTAGTAGTTTTACTATCTGTTTATTAGGCCCGTTAATTTCAAAAGAAACTTGATTTATTATCTCTTTAAATTGAGTTAAATTTTTACAGGTTAATAATGAAAGCTTCAAAACAAAATTTT
>CAYZAZ010000066.1:2281-5227 GCA_964476545.1 uncultured Gammaproteobacteria bacterium | reverse complement strand
ATCAATTGTTTCTAATAAGGAGTCGAAAAGTTCATAGGAAATAATGACTGCCTGCGGTTTATTTTTTAGAGTAACGACGACGGCTTCTTCTAAATTATTTTCCAAAGAAAAGAGAATGTCGAAGAGTTTTTTTCGAACATCGGTCGCGGGTTGAATTGAAGAAATTTTTACATCCATATGTACATATTATCGTACATGTGAGAAAGTGTCAAGGTTTATTTTCTTATCAATGGTCGAAGGGTTGGAAAGGCAATAATATCTTTAATACTCTTTGCATCTGTTAATAACATAACTAAGCGGTCAATACCAATGGCGATGCCACAGGTTGGAGGAAAGCCATGTTCAATTGCCTCTAAATAATCGTAATCAGTTTGATGTGCTTCTTCAAAACCGCCTTCTTCTCGCTTTTTTTCATCGACAAATCTTTTTCTTAAGTCAATTGGATCGTTAAGTTCGGTATAATTATTTCCTAACTCTGAACCAAAAGCAAACATTTCAAAGCGTTGTGTAAAATGAGGATCGGCACATTTTTTTGCTAGTGGAGAAATTTCGATTGGGTAATCATAAATAATTGTTGGATTAATTAGTTTTTCTTCTACTTTTTCTTCAAAAACAAATGCAATTAATTCTCCTATAGAATTGATTCTATTGAGTTCATGAATTTTTTCTTTGCGAATTTCTAATTTATCTATTGATGATTTTGCATCTTTGACTGATTCCCATTTTAAGGGGTTAATTCCTGTATGTTTTTTAATTGCGTCAACCATAGTTAATCTTGTCCAGGGTCTTTTTACGTCCATCTTTGTTTCTTGGTAATTAAATTTTGTTGAACCTAAGATGCTTACTGCTACATTTTCAATGATTTTCTCGATCAAGTCCATTCCGTATCTATAATCTTGATAGGCAATTTGAGCTTCAAACATTGTAAATTCTGGATTGTGGTCAAAATCATATCCTTCATTACGAAATACTTTGGTGATTTCAAAAACTTTTTCAAAACCACCGACGATTAATCTTTTTAAATACATTTCATCTGAAATACGGAGATAAAAATCTGTTTCTAGTGCATTGTAAAAAGTTTTAAAAGGTTTGGCAAAACCACCACCATATATTGGTTGTAATGTAGGTGTTTCGACTTCAATAAAATTTTCTTTTGTTAAAAAATTTCTGATCTCTTGAATGATTTTTCCTCGCATGGTAATTCTTTTATGGACTTCGGGATTCAAAATAATATCAAGGTATCTTTTTCTATATCTTTCTTCTACATCTTTGAATCCATACCAGTTATCTGGTAATGGTTGTAGTGTTTTTGTAATAATTCTGAAATCATTAATAAAAATTGTTATTTCGCCAGAAACTGTTTTGCTAACTTTGCCAGATATTTCTAAAAAATCACCTCGGTCAATTAATTCCACTAAAGAAAAAGTTGTTTCTGAAAGTAAATCTTTTTTGAAGACAATTTGAATTTTACCAGTTTCATCTACAATGTCACCGAATATTAATTTTCCATGTCCTCTCAAACCAATTATTCTGCCAGTAATGATGACTTCTTTTTCTTCGGCTATTCTTGCTTCGGCAATCGTTTGATTTCTTTTTACAGAAGCAGGATAGGGATTAATTCCTTTTTGGAGAAGTTTATTTAGCTTATCTAAGCGACTTTGTTTTAATTGATCAATAGTTGGCATGGAAAAATTATATCAAAAAATAGTTACTATTTATTTATAAATGGTTTAAGAAATTCTAAAGCGCATTTTCCTAAATCTTCAAGGCAGTATCCTCCCTCTTGGACTAATAGTGTTTTATAGGGTAATGAGGCAATTTTCTTCCCAATTTTGTTAAATCCAGAAAGTGAAATTTTAAAATCACAAATGGGATCTTTTTCGTATGGATCAAGACCGACGGAAACAATTAAATAATTTGGATTATATTTTTTAATAATTTTTGTGGCTTTATTAAGCGTTGTAAGAAAAGCATTGTCATTTGTATTTTCAGGTAATGGAAAATTATAATTATAGTTCATTCCTTTTTTAATTCCTTTTTCAGATGTTTTACCGCTGAAATAGGGAAATTTTCTTTTTGGATCAGCGTGAAGTGAAATAAATAAAACGTCAGATCGATCGTAAAATATATTTTGAGTCCCATTACCATGATGAAAATCAATGTCAAGAATAACAATTTTTTTTGCATTTTTATTAATTAGATTTTGAGCGGCAAGTGCGCTATTGTTTAGATAGCAATATCCGCCAGCCATATTTTTAGTTGCATGATGACCAGGTGGTCGGCATAATGCATAGACAACTCCTTCATTTTTTATTAGTAAATCAGATCCTGAAATGGCACATGAAGCAGATTCTTTTGCGATTTGCCAAATGTTTTTTGTAAGTGGAGTGTATGTGTCGAAAATATAATAACCTTTTTTTGCAATAGAATTTTCTGGCGGTTTTTTTTCATCAGTGTAGTTAAATACACTTGGGTACTCAAGCTGTTGACTGGAATTACTTTTAATAAACTGTAGATAATTTTTATCATGAATTTGCTCAATTAATTTATCATTACAAAGAGTTGGTTTTCTAAATTCAAAATTACCATGTTGCTCTAATTCTTTTTTAATTCTATTGACTCTTTCGGAAGTTTCGGCCGTTGGCATTATAATCCCGTTAAAAACCTCTAGGATATTATGTTGATAATGGTTTTCAGGATAAAAAACTATCATAGATTATTTGACTAAATTTGTAATTTCCTCAACTTGTTGGGGAGAATAATTTTGTTCAATAGTTGTTACGGGTAAATACATAAATAAAAAATCTCTAAAAGGTCCAAATTGTTTTGAAAATCCATCATTAACCGATACATTTTGGATTAAAATTTGAGTTGCGTGGCTTCTTTCGGGGATTTTAAATCCGACCTTATTACCAGAGATATCGGCTCGAGTAGCAAAATTACACT
>CAYZAZ010000066.1:0-2271 GCA_964476545.1 uncultured Gammaproteobacteria bacterium | reverse complement strand
ATAATTTGCGCATTAAGATAATTTAGCGTGGCGGTCATATAACCATTTTTTTCAAATCCTTTTTTTGTCACCCATTCTGTACTTTCAACCAAGTCAATTTTTCTACCATTTTCACCCTGCAAAGTTAATCGTTCGGCCATGGCGGCACTAATTATATTTCCATCTTTTTGAACTATACTCAACCAAACATCTCTTTCTGTTGGTGGTTTATCAATATTTGCTTGAAGTCTTGAATTCAGATTAATAATTTCTTCTTTTGACCAGCCAAATGTATGTCCCCAAAGTTCTTGAAGTTGATCTATTTGTGTCTCTGAAATTTTATTCGAAAAAGTAAAGCCTTCATTTAACATTTTACTTATATTTTCTAATGGTGCAGTATGGCCATTTTTATAAGTAGATGTTTCTTGAAGAATTGTGTCAATGGGTGTTTGAGAAAAACGAGTAGAAGAATTTTGGGCTAAGTAGGTGAGCGCTGAACCATCGCCAGTAAATTCAGCTAATGGTAAAAAAACTTCAGTATGCTGAGTGGGGTATACATCTTTACCAACAATACCTCGAGCAACTCTTCGGCTATATTTATTGTCTGGTTGTTTTTCTCCAATTCGACAAAGTCGAGCAAAATCATTGCCAATTAATTGAGGATCATTGGAAAAAGTTCCGTTAATATAAAGCCTATTACAAGACCTTCTGGAAACACCTACATGACCGGTACTGGTAAGAATTTCTTGACCCATATATTATTTTCGATGTATTGATACATCGACATTAATTTATTTCAATCTGATAGTTTAGATAACAATTTAACAAATGTCAATTTTTTATAAATTATTGACAAAAATATGAATTAATGTTAAAATATTAACATTTATGATTACTGTACCTGAGGTTGTCGAAGAAATAATCAGAAAATCTTACTTATTGGAAGAGGGAATAATGACGGGAATAATTAACATTTCTTCATTAGCTCGGAAAATTAAATCTGAGGTTGAAGAAAAGACAATGAAGGAGGTCACAGATTCTTCTATTATTATGGCTCTCAAAAGAATGAAATCTCATCGTTTTAAAGTTTCGGAAAGTAAACCCAAAAGTGTTTTAAGTAAAACTATGGATATAATTGTACGTTCGAATTTAGTGGAATTTACGTTGAACAATTCAGAGAAGCTATTAACCAATAAAAAAGTATTTGAAAATTTTCCCTTAGGAAAAAATTATTTTTTTACAATTACAGAAGGCGTTTTTGAGACGGCAATAATCATTAGTTATGATTTAGTTGGTTGGCTGAAGAAAATTTTTAAACAAGCAGATATTCTTGATGAAAAATCTAATTTATCGGCAATAACTATTCGTCTGCCAGAAACAAACGTAGTAACTCCAGGAGTTTATTACCACATTTTGAAGGCGTTAGCTTGGGAGAATATTAATGTGATTGATGTTGTTTCGACTAAAAGTGAGTTTACAATTATTTTTGAAGATAAAAATGTCAATAGAGCTTTTAGTGTATTAAAAAAAATGATCAATAGTTAAGAAATATTTTTGATAGTATAAATTATTTTTCCAGCTGGAATTTGAATTTCAACTTGTTCATTAATTTTTTTCCCTAAAAAACCTGAGCCAAGTGGGGAAGTTGAGGATAGTTTTTTATTCATGGGATCGGCTTCAAATTCGCCAACGATCTGGAACTCATCTTGCTTACCATTGGCCTCAACAGTAATCTTTGACCCAAGGGTGACAGTGCTGTTGCCAGGATCATTTTTCACTATTTCGGCAAGTTTTAAAATTTGTTCAATTTCTCTGACCTTTCCTTCGACTAAAGCCAATTCTTCACGAGATGAAGTATAAGCGGAATTTTCAGATAAATCTCCCATTGCCCGAGCCTTTTGAAGATTATCAATAGCTTTAGGTTTTTTTATTTCAATCAGTTCTTTATATTCTAATTCTAATTTTTTAAACCCTTCAGGGGTGAGTTGAATTTTTGTTTGCATAATAACAACTACTAATTACTAATTGGTACAAATATACGAATAATTGAAAATTAGTATATTGATGTAAATTTGTATTTTATAGTGATAAAAAAACTACGAACTTACAAATTATTACAAATTTATGAATATTATTCGTATATTCGTATATCCATTCGTAATTTCGTAGGATAAATTGTGGTAAAATATTACTAAAATTAGAGCAAAATGTCAACCCTTCGATAAATTCAGGGTAAATTGGTCCCGTCGTCTACCCCGAACCAGTGCAAAGCACGGTTCAGGGTAACCCTAT
>CAYZAZ010000065.1:0-5254 GCA_964476545.1 uncultured Gammaproteobacteria bacterium | reverse complement strand
TGCTATCGGTCTTGATAGCGTCGTTAATATTCCACTAACTTTGATGAAGAACCTAAATACCCTTGATTTCTCACGTATCATTATGATACGCTAGACATATATGAATGATACGCAAATAAATAGTCGACAGACTAAGCTATTAAATTATCTCTTCATCCACCCCAAATCTTCTAGATCAGAGTTGGAAAAATCATTTGATGGGAAAGGTGGATCACGTATAACAATTATTCGAGACCTCAATTATCTTATTGATCAAGGTTGGGTTATCCAAACAGGCGGAGGAAAATATATAAAATATCAACTCAAACCAAAAAAGGAATTACTTATACCTATCGATATTAATGAATATTTTTCTAAGACAACAGATCTAAGAAATATCAGATACCCAAAATTTAATTTTAAATTAATTAGTAATCTATCAGGACTTCTCTCAAAAGATGAAGTAAATCTTTTTGAAGAGGGGAAAAGCAAACTGAAAAACAAATTTAAAACAATAGATAAAACTTTATTAAAGCGAGAACTCGAAAGATTCACTATTGAATTGAGCTGGAAATCTTCTCAAATTGAGGGAAATACCTACTCTTTACTTGAGACGGAGGAATTAATAAAAAATAACAAAGAGGCTAAGGGTCATGATAAAAATGAAGCAATAATGATTTTAAATCATAAAAACGCCTTTGACACAATCTTAAAAAAGAAAAATAGTTTTAAAATAATTAATATTTCTGATATAAGATCGATTCACTTTGAACTTGTGAAAGGTCTTAAAATAAAATCAGGAATACGGAAATCTGGTGTAGGAATTACAGGAACAAAATATTTACCACTTGATAATAAATGGCAGATAGAAGAAGCCCTAACTAAATTAGTTAACCATATAGATACAATTAATATTGTCCCAGAGAAAGCCTTGATACTTTTGGCCATAATCGCATATTTACAACCATTTACCGATGGAAATAAAAGAACCTCAAGAATGATAAGTAATGCGATTTTGCTTGCAAACGGCTATTATCCTCTTTCATATAGAAGTGTTGATGAAGTTGAATATAAAAAAGCACTAATTATTTTTTATGAACAAAATAATATTTATCACTTAAAAAAAATATTTTTAGAACAGCAACAGTTTGCAATCAATAATTATTTTTTGTAAAAAATTTTCTTTTATTGACCAACTTGATCAAGTTAGGACAGATTTCGTATAATTACGATAATGTATCGTATCACCGCAATTATCTCCGCATACAATGAGGAAGATAATATTAAAACCGTACTTAAATCCATTTACCAAAATAAATTTATTAATGAGATTATTGTGGTTGATGATGGATCTATTGATAAAACCTTAGACAAAATCCAATTATTTCCAAATATAAAAATCATTAAACATAAGGCAAATTTAGGAAAAGCTCAAGCTATTAAATCAGGAGTACTTCAATCATCAAATAACGCTATTTTACTATTAGATGCAGATATTCCCAATATAACCTCTCAAAACTTAGAAAATATTATTCGTCCAGTAATTCATAATCATATCGACGTTACCATAGCCCTCATTGGAAATACCATTCAGAGATTAATTAAGACCGATATTCTTTCAGGTATTAAATGTACAAAAAAACAACATATAATTAATGTTATTAATAAATATCATCCCCATGGATATGAATTTGAAATTTTATTTAATAAATACATTTTAGATAATAATTTAACTTTTTGTTTTATTGATTGGTCAAATTCATTTTTTAAATACAGTACTAATAAATATGGTGTATTACCAGGATTAAAACGAATTTTAGAGAAACGAGTAAATATCTATAAAAGAATAGGAATAATAAATTTCTATAAGCAGTATCTAAAGATGTTTTGGAGGAAGAAAAATTTTATAAGTTAGAAGATCGGTTTATTAGAAGACCATAAAAATATTATTTGCTCCACCGGCTTGACCAATTTAAAACTAATTCATCTAATAAATTATTTATCTATTAATCTCCATAAAGTCGCACAATTGCTCCTAGAGGAACGAAACTATGATTATCATATACGGGTACAATTATCTCTGCTTCTGAATATAAATCATTAAGGTATGTTAAAGACAACATTTCATTAATACGTAATCCAAGTAAATTTTTTCTTTTTCCCTTTAAAAGTTCTATTACCATTTGCTCTTTATAAGAACGAGCCTTGGTTTCTTTGTACTTCCCGTCCAAAAACAATTTATTAATTGTGTTTTCTCTACCAAGAGTAATAAAATATGTTGAAGAGTAATTAGAAAAATAACCATCATTAGGGAAGACTTTTGATATCCATTGTTCCTTTATTTTTCTACAGTCAATTAGATTGATTAATTCTGAATTTAACTCACATTTGTTAATAATATTAAAAACATTTTTAAAAAGTTGTTTCATATCTTCGGGATGTTGTTGGATATAATTTTTTGTTAAATAATATTCTCCTACAAGTGGATAGATACCTTCAAAACTATTTACTATTAAATAAAATGCAAAAATAGTTATTTGAATAAATACTAAACATAGTAAAATGGTTATCATTTTTCTCATGAAAAAATTATAGCAGAAAATTAAATTTCGACCTACGAGGTCAAGCGCGGCCTGTTAATACACGCCAGGGAACAACATTTTTTGCAAATACTCTGGTATTTTTGAAATAGCTTGCACTGAGCAGTTCGGTATGACTCAGAACTCAATGTCGAATGTGCCTGCACTGAGCCCTTCGGTATGACTCAGAACTCAATGTCGAATGTGCCTGCACTGAGCTTGCCGAAGTGCTCCCCCGACTTGATCAAGTTAGAAAAAATATAAATCAAGAAAGGCTTATTTTCTCAAGAAATTGTTTTATATCTTCATCTTTTTTTTCAAATCCCTCTATATATTGAATTTCTTCAGAATAATCAATGTCTTCAAAATAACTTAATTGGGCGCGAAATAATTTTTCATTGAATTCATTTTTAAAAATCGAGCTTGTCTTATCTACTAATTCCTTAAAAGAATATTTTTGAAAGATAAAATATAAATCAACATAATCTTTCCATTTAGCGCGTTTTCCAAGCGCAAATGCTTTCATAGCGCCAAGCGTAAGAAGATCTGGTAATTTAATAAAACTATCAAAATCAGTTGGTCTCTCAATAATAAAGGGGTAGTGAAAAAAGGTTATTTTTACTTTATTAATTAAAATTGTTAGTTCTCCTTCTCCTTGGGAAAAAGTTTGTTCGATTTTATAACTACCCAATATTTTAGTTCGCAAATACATCGAATTAAAACTTTTATCAGTAAATAAATCAAAATCAATTGAACGACGATGCCCAAAATAAAGAGCAATTGCAGTTCCCCCCACCAAATAATAATCTAATGAAAAGGCTTTCAACAAAGGAAGAAGATTTTCCTGATCACTATTTAATATATTTCTAAACATGACTTTTATTAAAATAACGAAAAAAATATGATTGGATTGCTGGAGGGTAATTTGTTCTTTTGTTCTTTAATGAGTTATTAAATAATTTTGTAGTTTCTTGTAATCCTTTGATTTTAATAAATGATTGAACGTCATCCCAGTTTCCATAGTTTAAGATGTGCTCTAGAACAGACTCTTCAGAAAGAATATCTGGATCTTTTATATACCAGGCAAGGTAAGGTTTTATTTTTATAATGGAATTAACCGTCATCTTTTAATTATATCAAACCATTCTACTAAAATTAGGAGGCTTAAATGCTGAAGTATTTAGTATTATTTAGATTGTCCTCATGCTCTACCAAACCC
Organism: uncultured Gammaproteobacteria bacterium; assembly: GCA_964476545.1. Classification (GTDB taxonomy): domain Bacteria; phylum Patescibacteriota; class Microgenomatia; order UBA1406; family GWC2-37-13; genus CAYZAZ01. Next base: position 1,477 of record CAYZAZ010000065.1, on the reverse strand, counting down.
TCGAGGTTGGTAATAATAAGCTAATAAACACAATTTAAACAAATATTAAAAATCTCTCGCAGCTAAAACTCCCGTCATTGCTGCTGCCGTAATATTACTTGACAAACCAGATGAATCTCCAAGTAAATACAAATTATCAACATTTGTCATCAATCCTGCATCTCTAGGAATCACTCTCATCCCTCTTATTTTACCCTCAGGAGCAAGAAATAAAGAATAATGACTAACTACTCCAGGACAAACAGTGTCAAGTCTCAGTAAAAAACTACTTATTTCTTGAGTAACACTTTTAGGAAAAATTTGTGCAATATTGGCATATTCTACTCCAGCCATCGTGCTTTCTGGACGACTTAATTCATCTTTAATTGTGCCTTCAATAAAATCTGCTGTTGTCTGAACCAAAGGTTTTTGATTTTGAAATCCGCTTTTTAATATTCCTACCAAAGTATCATTTGGTCTTTCACCGTCTAGTATAGGTAATTCTGTCAAAACAGCAAAATTTGTCTTTGGTGATTTTATATCAGTTTTACTTTCTCCATTAACTCCAACTATTCCTGGTAAAAGCGATTCTGTGCTTAAATATCCTCCAGGATTAGCACAAAAAGTAAAAGTTGCTTTTCCCTGATCGTTCCTTTGCCAAAAAAGAGGATTGTAAACTTGAGCGGTAATTTTTTCCATAACTTCTTTAGGTATTTCCACTCTACCACCAATTTCTACTGGCCTATATGAATGAGTAATGGAAAATTGATCGATTAAGCCTTGAACCTGCAAGCTTCCTCTTCTTCCCAAACCTATAAAAGTTTTGCCAGCAGATATTCTGTCTATATTCCCCTCTTTTTTAACAGTTAATATTGATTGTCCGCCAATATTATCATAGCTTAACAGACTTGATCTAACTTGAATATCAACATTACCCTGTTCTAATATTTCGTCTACCATCCTAGAAACCAAAAAAGGCAATTTATCGGAGCCAACATGCCTTGTCCTTTGTTTAACTTTTAGCAAAAAACCGTCTCCTAAATTTAGATCTTCTATTTGTTTGGACAACTTTATTGCTAATTCAGGATTTTTTGGATAAACAGGTCCATTTAATCCCCAATTTTCAAAAAGTTTTTCCAGATAAATCAAAGCGTCATCTGTTTCTGGTCCAGAAAGTAAGCCCATTTTAAATACTTCCATAACATCTCGATGAAAGTGAAGTTTACCATCAGATTTCATCCCTGCCCCCATAATCCCCTCACTAATTCCACACGGTGAACAATCCATACAACCTTTCTTTATAATAGGACTTGGACAGACCCTCTTATTTATTATTTCACCTTTATCAAATAATCCTATTCTAATTTTCTTACCATATAACTTTGTTAGTTCGTAAGCCGTAAACAAACCAGAAGGACCAGCACCAACTATTGCTACGTCATACTCTTTTTTCATGAATGTATTATATATTAATTAAGGACAAAAAAATTATAACCTC
>CAYZAZ010000064.1:0-5292 GCA_964476545.1 uncultured Gammaproteobacteria bacterium | reverse complement strand
CAATTGACCAGGCTTTTGAGCAAAATCAATTAAAAAATAATGTTTTTTTCCTTGAAAGACTAGACTCCGTTCTAAAATTTCTGGATATCTTAACAAATCATTATTTCCACCAGAAATAATACAAACTACTGTTTTGCCTTTTATTTTATTTTTGATATTTTCCAAAGCAGAAACTGCTAGTGCCCCAGATGTCTCCGTCACAATTCCTTCATTCTGATATAAATCAATTAAAGTCTTAGCTACCTGACCTTCAGGAAGCACAATTATTGAATTAAGATATTTTTTACAAACAGAGTAAGTAATATTTCCCGGAGTTTTGACAGCTACTCCATCACAAAACGTATCTACCTCCAGAAGTGAGATCACGCCTCCTTTTTGCAAAGCATTGGTCATGGAAGCCGCACCAGTTGGCTCCACACCCATGACTTGAATTTTCTTATTTTTTTCTTTTAAATAACTAGCAACACCAGATATTAACCCTCCCCCACCAATGGGCGCTAAAACTAAATCTATTTTTCCACTTAAATCTTCATAAATTTCCTTCCCAATTGTCCCTTGACCGCAAACTACTAATTCATCATCAAAAGCCGGAATATAAATTACGCCAGTTTCATGAGAATATTCTTTAGCCGCCTTTGTGCTTTCATCATAGCTTTGACCCACTAATTTAATTTGCACATACCCATCGCCAAAATACTTTACCCGATCAATTTTTTGAATCGGAGTAACTACCGGCATAAAAATTGTTCCCTTTATCTTTAATTTGGTACAAGATAGAGCTACTCCTTGAGCATGATTACCTGCTGAAGCTGTAACAACACCCTTAGTTTTTTCTTCTTTACTTAAAGCAAACATCTTGTTATAAGCTCCTCGGATTTTATAAGAACGAATTTCCTGCAAATCTTCCCTTTTGAAATAAATATTGGCTTTATAAAATCGCGAAAGCCTTTCGTTTAATTGAAGCGGAGTTTTTTTAATAACTCCATCCAGCTTTTTCGCCGCCTCATCGATCATCTTAACATTAACCATAATTTTATTGAACAGATATAACTTCTATAATTTTTTCGATCTGTTTTTTAATTTTTATAACCATTTCTTCCGCCATTGAGACTGTGATAGTAACTTGGGAAATTTTATTATTTTTTGTTTCAAATGCATTTATAGCTAAAATGTTAATTTTTCTTCTATAAAAAACATTCACTAAGCGATACAAGACACCGAGCTGATTTTCAACTTTGATAATAAATTGTTTTTTCATAAAATTTTTAATTATTTAATTCTCACTTCATCCACGGCGGCCCCAGATGAAATCATGGGAAAAATATTATTTTCCTTTTCAACTCCTACTTCAAGCAAAGTTGGTCCCTTACTATTTAAAAAATTATCTAAGGCTTTATTCAAATCTTTTCTTTTTTCCACTAATCTTGCCGGAATTCCATATCCTTTACTGATGGCAATAAAATCAGGATTTTGCAAATGAGTAAATGAATATCTTTTTTCAAAAAATAATTCTTGCCATTGACGCACCATTCCTAAATACTCATTATTTAAAATCAAAATTTTTATATTTAATCTTTCCTGAAAAATTGTTCCCAATTCTTGAATTGTCATTTGAAAACCACCATCGCCAATAATGGCAATTACTTCTTTTTTTTCCGCCGCAATCTTCACTCCCATCGCCGCAGGTAAAGCAAAGCCCATTGTTCCTAATCCACCAGATGTAATATAACTATTTGGATTTTTATATTGATAAAACCTGGCGCTAAACATTTGATTTTGACCCACATCCGCAACAATAATCGCCTCCCCTTTTGTTTTTTTTGATATTAAGGAAATAACTTCATCCATAGTTATTTTTTCCCGCTTCGGTTGTTTATCAACTATTTTTTTGGCATATAAATCCAATTTTTTAAACTCACTTAACCAAACTTGGTGATTACTTTTTTTAATAAAAGGCAACATTTTGGTTAAAATGTTTTTTGCATCCCCAATTAATCCCATATAGGTTTTAATATTTTTATTCAATTCCGAAGCATCTATATCAAGATGAATTACTTTTGCTTTTGGCGCATAAGTCGCAATAGTACTTGTCACCCGATCATCAAATCTCATCCCAACCGCCATAATTAAATCTGCTTGATTAGTTAATTTGTTTGGCGAATAATGACCATGCATCCCCACCATACCCACATAATTTTTATGATCAGTTGGGACAGCTCCCAAACCATGCAAAGTGCAGGCAACCGGCATTCCTGATTTTTCCAAAAACTTTCTAAGCGTCTGACTTGCTTGAGAAATTAACACTCCGTGGCCAACAATCATTAATGGTCTTTTTGCTTGATTCACAACTTGAGAAACCTTTTTTATTTTTTCTTGTGCAGGAATTATTGGTAACAATTTTTTTATTTTAAAATTCTTTGGATATTCAAAATCAAAAAATTTAAACTGAACATCTTTTGTTATATCAATAACAACTGGGCCCGGTCGCCCATTTTGAGCAATAAAAAAAGCCTTAGCAAAAACTTCAGGCATTTCTTCAACTTGCGTTATTTGATAATTCCATTTAGTTATGGGGGTGGTAATTCCAATCACATCTGTTTCCTGAAATGCATCGGTGCCAATTAAATAGGCCGCCACTTGGCCGGTGACACAAACTACCGGTACCGAATCCATCATGGCATCGGCAATTCCCGTCACTAAATTTGTCGCTCCCGGGCCAGATGTGGCAAAACAAACACCAGCTTTACCCGTCACCCGTGCATATCCCTCGGCCGCGTGAACTGCTCCTTGTTCATGGCGCACCAACACATGTCTTATTTTATTTTTATAATCATATAAAGCATCGTAAATCGGCATATTTGCTCCACCTGGATAACCAAAAATTACTTTTACCTTTTCTTTTAGCAATGACTCAATTACAGCCTGACTGCCTGATATTTTCATTGTTATTTATTAATTTTTATTGTTGTACACCATTTTTTATATTTATTATTTTTACCTTTAACTATTTCAAAAAATAAATTCTGTAACTTAGTAGTGATTTTTCCTCTTTTACCATTATTAATTATTCGTTTATCAATACTACTTATCCAAGCTAACTGCGCTCCAGTTCCAGAAAAAAATGCTTCATCGGCAATATAAAGTTCTGTTCTATTTACCTGTCTTTCTTCAACAATAATTTTCAAATCTTTTGCCAATTTTAATACTGTTTTTCGCGTAATTCCTTCTAAGATATCCTCTGTTTTTGCAGGAGTAAATAATACATTATCTTTTACTAAAAATAAATTTGCCGCCGAACCTTCACTCACATAGCCTTCTTGATTTAATAAAATTGCTTCATCAAAACCAAAGTTTATAGCTTCTTTCTTAGCTAAAGATGAATTAATATATGCCCCTGATATTTTAGCCCTTGCCGGAATTGCATTATCCGCTACTCTTCTCCATGATGAAACCATGACTGAAACACCAGTTTTTGTTGGTAAATAATCCCCTAAAGGAATCATATACATTAAAAATTGTAAATCTTTGTCAAGATTTGGAGAGATATTTAAACTTCCCGAATAAGCAAAAGGTCGAAAATACACATCTGTTTTTGGCTGATTTTTCTCTGCAAGTTTAATAATTATTTTTTTTAAAAACTCTTTTGAATAAGGAAAAGAAACCCCAAGAATCTTAAAAGAATTTAAAAATCTTTCAAAATGATCATCTAACCGAAAAAGAAATAACTGTTTTTTAGTCCCATCATAATATCCCCTAATCCCACTAAAAACTCCATTACCATATTGTAATGCATTAGTCATAATTGAAATTTTTGCATCTTCAGTTTTTCTAAAATTATTTTGAAAAAATACCCAGGGAAAAGTTGATTGTGTCATATAACAAAAAAACCCGCCGATTTGGCGGGATAAATTTTAAGCTTAAAGCTTTATTAATTAAGCAATATTTCCCCGCCGTAGCGAGTTAATAATGCAAATAATTGATAAAACTTTATTTTTCATACTTAATTATTTTATAATACAATTCTAATTTTGTCAAATTTAGTAAAAAGTTATTTTCTTAATTTTTTATCACACTCAATACAAAATAAAGCTTCAGGAACTAGTTCCAACCGAGCTTGAGGAATTAATTCATTACATTTATCACAAACTCCATAACTCTTTTTAGAAATTTTTTTTAAAACCATATCAATACTTATTAATCTCTTATTCATATCTTTAATTTCCGCTTCAATGGTCTCATGACCTACTTGTTCACGAACATCTGTATCAACTGCGGCATTATCCGAAGCATGGTCTGGGTCTGCAAACGGATCATCTTTTTTTAATTCACTTATCTGTAACAATATCTTTTTTCTCTCCTCCGTCAATTTTATCTTTTGACTTTCCACGAATTTTTTTGAATATAATTTTGACATACTGAAATAAAAAATTTTTAACTCTAACTATTTTATCAATTATAAGACTTCTGAAATAATACACAAAATAAAAACTCATTGTCAAGAGCAAAACCCCAAAAACTAAAAAATTAAAACTCTGACCCGCAAAGTATAGATTATTAACTTTCAATTTGTCAAATACAAAATATACAAATGAAATGCTCCAGATTAAAAAATAAAAATTAAATCCTCTACTTAACTTATCTTTTCTAATTTCAAAGATAATTCTATAAGCAATGTAAGCCACTAGAAAAAATATTAAACTTTCATAAAGTGGTGTTAAATGTCTCATTCCGTCGAAGCCACTATATTTTATTGCTAACAAAAACTTTGTCTTTACTCCTAATTCTGACCCAGAAAAAAAACTACCTAATTTTCCAAAACTTAAAGCAACCAAAAAACCAGGAATAAAATAATCGACAATTTCCTTATATTTTATTTTTTTTAATAAACAAAATAAAAACAATGTTAAAAAAGCACCTAAAAATCCCCCAAATAAAGATAATCCAGGATAACCATTAATCAAAATAAATTTAAAAAAATCAAAACCAAAATCATTAAAATTTAAAACTACGTAAAATATCCTAGCAATAAATAATCCTCCACCAATCATCAAAAATAAAGCATTAAAAACTTCCTCTTCTTTGAAAGAAGTTAATCTTATTAGCTTCCAAATAAGAAAACTTCCCCAAAAAAATGCTAGCATCATAAAAATGCCAAAGGTATAGATTTTTATAGGTCCAAGATTAAATAAAATCGGTAGCATAAAAATCTCAATCTAAAATGTTAAATGTTAAAACTCAAAGCCACCCGCCTGCAAACGCTATGTGTTAAGCATTGCGGGCAGGCAACTCAAA
>CAYZAZ010000063.1:2966-5335 GCA_964476545.1 uncultured Gammaproteobacteria bacterium | reverse complement strand
CATTACAAGTTTTCTAAGAGACAGAAATTGTCACCTATGTACCCGACTTATACATACACTTGACAAAATATTCATTATTAGTTTATTATTAGAAGAATATGACACCTACAGGATTAATAACACTTGGCTTTACTCCACCAAATTTAACTGAAGTTTTAACTTTTGTGATTAGATTTTTCTTTATATTGGCCGGGCTTTCGGCTTTATTGTATTTAATTTTAGGCGCAATGGCTTGGGTTACTTCATCTGGAGATAAAGAAAATGTTAAAAAGGCGCAAGATAAAATTCAAGCGGCAGTTGTTGGACTCGTTGTTATTGTCGCTGTCTTAGCGATTATGGTAACACTTGAACAAATAGTTTTTAAGCAACAAATTTGTGTTGGTTTGAGTTGTCCAATCACTATTCCTGGTTTAATAAAATAAAACATGTTTCTTCCTATATTTGCAGTTTATGCTCAAATTAAAGAATGGGATCCAACTGGCACCGGTAATGGTGGTTGTATGATTGATGGTGTGCCTACACTAAAGTGTTTAGAAGTTGTTTTTGGGAATATTCTTTATATCTCTTCTGCCTTTATTGTTTTGGTTTTATTTATTATGTTTATAACTGGATCCTATATGTATCTTACTTCATTTGGAAATGCAGAGAAAATAAAAAAAGCAGTTGGAACAATCCGTTATGCAATTGTTGGTTTTTTATTATTTTTAAGCGCCTTTTTGATATTAAAAACAATTGATATATTATTTCTAGGGGGAAACGACATGATTTTTAGGTTAAACATCCCCGGAAGCTAAATAATACGAATACATGAAATATACGAATACTACGAATGGGAAATGCGAATGCTACGAATAATACTAATGTTTCAAATATGGTCTCCTTATAATTCGCATCATTCGTATAATTCGCATTCTACGCTTAGATTCGTATTACATTATTTACTTGGTGAGACAAAGATTACCCGTACCCCTTTATTTTCAGGAATCGGAGAAAGGGAGCGATTTTTTTCTTGAATTACTCCATAAATTACAAAAAATAATAGCGCTAAACCAAAAGCAATTAAAACCAATCCTAAGTTTTTCATAATTTATAGATTAATTTTTTCCTTAATTAAATATTTTGGGCGTTTTTGAATTTCTTTAAATATTTTACCGACATACTCACCAATAATTCCAATCGTAATAAGTTGGATTCCACCAAGAAACATAATCGCTGTAAATAAACCAGTCCAACCAATGACAAACTGACTAGGAAACAAAGACTTCATAATAAGTTCATAGATAATTCCCAAAAAACCTAAAAAACCCGAGGTAATACCAAGATAAGTAGCCATACGCAATGGTTTGATAGAAAAAGAAGTGATGCCGTCAAGGGCAAAGTTTAGCATTTTAAAAAAACCATAATGGGTTTGGCCAGCAAATCTTTTGTCGCGGTTAAAATAAACATTAGAGGATGGAAAACCACCCCAGGCGACCATTCCTCTTAAAAAAAGTGATTGTTCTGGTAAATCATTAATAAATTTTACTACTTCTTTATCTAAAAGACGAAAGTCGCCCACATCATCAGGTATTGGTGTATCTGATAAAAAATTTATAAAACGATAGAATAAACGGGCAGTAAAAAATTTGAAGGGGCTATCAAATTCCCTCTTTTTTCGTTTGGCATAGACAATTTTTATTCCGTCTTGCCATTTTTTTATCATATCTAAAATAGTTTCTGGCGGATCTTGAAGATCAGCGTCGATGCTAACTACAGCATCACCTTTAGCAATTTTATAACCACAGGAAAGAGCCATTTGATGACCAAAATTTCTTAAAAAAGATATTAATTTAATATTTTTATTTTTATCAGTAAATTTTTTTATCTCAGCATTTGTATTATCTTGTGAGCCATCATTTATGAAAATAATTTCATAATTATAAATCTTTAAAATAGGAAGTAGTCTTTCTAACAAAGGAGAAATATTTTTTTCCTCGTTAAAGACGGGAATAATAATAGAAAGCAGAAAATTATTCATGTTACGGGGCCAGGAGTCGAACCATGGTCTAGGAGATTATGCACTTTACTCAAATTACTTTGAGAGTTGGACTATGTCTTCACCCCGATTCAATCGGGGGCCGGCGTATAGTCTCTACGGGGGCCGACTTAGTCGGCCTTCCCACGGCGTTACCCTCCGATTCGGAGGGTTTCACCGTAATAGCCAGTTATCTAGATAAATTACTCTATCAAGAGCCCATTTTGAGCCTCCTGTGCGGCCGTACACTACCCCGTAAAAAAATTAAACAATTTAATTATACAATTTTTTTAGCATTAATGCACTGCTAAATTATGAATATTTTTTTATTTCTTCATAAATATTTCCCACCATT
>CAYZAZ010000063.1:0-2956 GCA_964476545.1 uncultured Gammaproteobacteria bacterium | reverse complement strand
TAAGGGAACTTGTGTAGGAGAAATATCTGGAATTAAAATAGTTTTTTCTTCGGGTCGGGAAAGGTTAAGTTTGTTACGAATATTTTTTTCCACCTCATGGGGATCATTTTTCTTTAAAAACTGAGTTTTTAGTTCCAGATTTTTTTTCTTTTCAGCAAAATATTGATTTTTAAAGTCAGTATAAAATTGAGTGTTTTTTTTGTAATCAAAAAAACTTCGTGAAAAAGAAAATAAAAGAAACAAGACCAAGGTAATAAAAATAATTTTCCTTATTAAACTCATGAGTTTATTATAGTCGAAAGTATATAAAGTCGAAACCCTCCGAGTCGGAGGGTAAAGTTCTGAGTTAATAAAGTTATGAGATAAGAATATTGAGCATCTTCATGATTCTTGTTGGATCAGCCTTATTTTTTAGTTCTTTAATACAAACTCCAATAATTGCCTTAGGTTTTTGTTTGTAAAGCTCCTGGTTATTAGCAACTATTTTTTCTACTTCTATTTTTAATTCCTCATCAGAAATTTCTGAAGGTAAATAAGTTTTGATAATAGTTAATTGAGCTTCACTTTGAGCTGTTAAATCTAAACGGTTGCCTTTTTTAAAAGCTTCAATTGATTCGCTTAATTCTTTAGCGACCTTTTTTAGAACGATAATTATTTCATCTTCGCTTAAAGCAGAGTTCTTATCTATTTCTTTGTTTTTTATTTGTGCTAAAATGTAACGGATAAAGGTAAGCTTTTCGGCTTGCTTCTCTTTTAAAGCAGAAATCATGTCTTTTTCAAGTTGTTGTTTGAGCATTTAATTATTATAGTCTATCTATGAATAAAAAAAACGATATATTAAAAACAATTCAAGAATTGCATTTAGAAATTGAAAAAGCCGTTTCTCCTGAAAAAATGAGTAATGACGTGCGAATGATGAATTTTAAAATTAGACCATTAAGTGGAGACGTCAATTTGTTAACCTCACTGAATAATAAGGGTTTTATTGAAATACTTTGGAAAATAGGAAAGTTAGATGAATTTTATATCCGAGAAGTAAAAAAATTTAATTTAAAAGAAAAAGAAATATTGAAGAACTTTTTTGTCTCTCTTCATGATAAATTTCAACAACAGCTAAATAAGCTCAACTTTTCTTTAGAAAAAACTAAAGCAAAACCAGCTTTTTTTGAAATGGAAATCATTAAAGAAATTAAAAATAGAAAGAGCAATTAACTTAATTAAATGCGCCTACCTGTTGTTCTTGATTTAGAAACCAAACATACCTTTCGAGAATTTTCTGAACATGAGAAGTTGGGTGTGACAGTGGTTGGAGTTTATGACTATAAAACCCAACAAAAAAATATTTTTACCGAAAAAGAAATTAATGCGCTTTTTCCAATTCTTGAACAAGCTTCATACATTGTAGGCTACAACATTGATGGTTTCGATATGCCAGTTTTAGCTCCTTATTATCCAGGAAACATTTTAACTTTTAAAACTTTTGATATTTTAGAAGATATTAGAATAAAAATTGGCAGGAGAATTGCTTTAAATGATGTAGCTCGAGCAACGCTTGGAAAGGAAAAATCAGGTCACGGGTTAATGGCTATTGATTATTACCGTGAGGGAAAATGGGATGAATTAAAAAAATATTGCCTTGATGATGTGATGGTGACGAAAGAGCTTTTTGATTTTGGTGAAAAATTTGGAGAAATTTTTTACCTTGATGAAAATGGGAAGGTAGTTATAAAGGTAGATTGGAAAAAATATTTAAAAGAAAATACGGGAAATGACACCCATATGATACTACCATTTTAATAAAAAAACAGATGGTGGCATTATCCTATAAAAAAGTGCTATAATACATTATGGGAAATTTTAATCGAGGTAATAATAGATTTGGTGGGGGAGGAAGACGTGATTTTAGCGGACGTGGATCAGATAGATTTGAGATGCACAAAGCCATTTGTGGAAAATGTGGAAGTCAATGTGAAGTACCATTTAAACCAAGAGGTGATAAACCAGTATATTGTAACACTTGTTTCGCAAGTAATCGGAATTCAGAATCAAATTTTGAAGGAAGAAATCAAGATTCAAGATTTGAAAGAAGAAGTTTTGATAGACCAAGCTATAATAGACCAAATACCGACGATCGGCCAATGTTTAAAGCAGTTTGTGATGAATGTGGAAATGAATGTAATCTTCCATTTCAACCAAAAAATGGTAAACCTGTTTATTGTAGTAAATGTTTTGAAAGTAAAGATAATAAACGAGGAAATAAAAATACGGAGTCATATAAAGAACAATTTGAGAAACTAAATTCTAAATTAGATAAGATATTGAAGTTTTTAATACCAGTGAGTATTCCAAAAATTGTTCAAGAACAAAAAATAATTAAAGTAACAAAGGATCTTAAAGATACAAAGATAAAAAAAGAGAAAAAGAAAGTTGAAAAAAAGAAAACTGCATCAAAAAAATAATAATTACATTGTTTTTATTTTTTGAGAATTTTTATTCCTTTTAATCCGTATATTGTTAAACCAATTATTAATATCTTTAAAGCATAATCTCCTTTTAAATCAAAGAAATTTTTAGTCATCAAGGTAATATTGCCAACAAGAAGGTGGACTACAATACTGATAGGTAAGGTCAGAATAAGCCAATTTTTTTTAGGAATAATAATTCTAAATAAACTAAATATTTTTGACAGTAATGGTGAAAGAAAAAACATTCCGATAAAAGAAAGCGTGAGATCAAAGATGGCATAACCGCCAATTCGAAACTGTCTTAAATATTCTAAATTAATCATTAATACATTATTCTACTCTATATATATCATCGGCAAATACATGAGATTTTTTGCTAGTATTATTTCTTACATATTCTTTATATATACATGAAAAATAAAATATTATTATTTTTTTAACAGGGTCTACTGTCAAACCCAAATGAAAATGTCACCCCCCGTAATTAATAA
>CAYZAZ010000062.1:0-5678 GCA_964476545.1 uncultured Gammaproteobacteria bacterium | reverse complement strand
TAGAGCAAAATGTCAACCCTTCGATAAATTCAGGGTAAATTGGTCCCGTCGTCTAGTGGCCTAGGACGATAGATTCTCAATCTATAAATCATGGGTTCGAATCCCATCGGGATCACCCTTCGGCAAGCTCAGGGTTTTACTACTCTATAAAACTTAATATATTAAGGTAATTAAGGGGAACAATGGTGAGCTTGTCGAACCACCCCATCGGGATCACATTTTTTACTATAAATAAGTTAAATTTGTTTTATCCAGACGTTATTGGGTTTTCCAATTTTGTCATTTACCATTTTTTCTAGTTTTTTGAATCCATTTTGGAGAAGAACTTTTTCTGATGCGATGTTATCAGGATAAGTATACGCACTTACAAATATTGGTCTTTCAGGATGGATTTCTGCTGAAGTAGTTTTCTCCATTTCTCTAAGTTTAATTAATGATTGCTTAACTCCACTTATTGCAACGCCTTTTGATTCTTTGTCAGGAAGATTAGTTCTTTCATTTTTAAAATGTGTGTATTTTGGCCATTTGGAGAATAATTTTCCATAGCTTATTTCCAATACCACGGCATTTTCGGGTATATTAGCTTGTTCTTGTAAATTACCAAGGTTTTCTTCTCGGTAGTATTGTACCCAACCAACAAGATGATTTTTATCATCGACAATTCCAAATACTTGTCTTGGATCCTTTTTTTTTGTTTTATAGTCTTTACTCATTTGATTGGCATTAATCAAATAGTCTATATTCTTAGGCTTTGATTTTTTAGGAGGCAACATGTTTCGAAGAGCTTCTGGATGCCGGTCAATATCAGTAAATATTTGTGTTTCTTCTGAATTTCTAGGATTAAGTGATCTTATGGAATAAGGTTCATTTGGATCAGATTTCCATAGAGGTGGGTCAGTTGTAACGTCTTTGTAAATTTCTTTAAATGACTCAATTAGTGGTTTGTTTACTCGCTGAGGTGTACCTTCTTCGCCTTTCATAATAATTTAAATTTATTGTTGTGGGGCGCAATTAGCGGCGGCGGCTGAACCTCCAGCGGCTGGCGCATCGGTTAAGGAATAAGCAGTTGCTACTTCATCAGTTGTGAGTTTATTTGTGCAATAATCTCCCTTTGTTTTGCTACCACAACAAACAACCTCTTTAAGACTATTAGCGACTCTTCCACCAAAGTCAAATTCGGAAACAATCTGTTTATCATTTAAAAGTAATGTTGGGGATGAACCAATATTAAATTTATTAGCTAAATCAAAATCTTTTTGAGCATAAACTAATCCTTGACCACTTTCTCCCATACATGTTTGAACAGCGGTGGTATCAATTCCAGCGGTTGCGGAACATTCTTCAGATTTTCCCGCTTCCATGTAACAGGAAACATATGGCCAATATTTTTCTTTTTGTTCTTCACGAATACAGATTTGTTTTAAATTTTCCTGTGCTTCGGCATCACCATGCATTGAAGTAATTTTTCCATTTTCAACTGCACCGATATATTTAATATCAAGTTGGGCTTCAAGGGATGGTAATTCAGCAATGGCTTTTTTGAAAACTCTTTGCATTTGTAAACCGAAAGGACATTGAGAGACGACGTAGGCAGTTAACTTTGCTGTTTCGGCTTTATCAAGATCGTTACAAGTTAATTTTTTTTGTTCTGTTTGAGCGCCTTGAGTACTGGCTTTGCCAAGTTCAGATAATTTGATTCCTGATGTAAAAAGAATTTTTCCATCTTTAGTTATATATGATACATATTTACGAGCGGTGGTTCCTTTGCCAATATTTAAATCAAATTCATAAATTCCGCTAGAATTTTTTAAGGCTCCGATATTAACTTCGGTTGTGGTATTACCTAAGATTTTTTTCACTGCCTCAGGAATTGTTTTTTTTCTTAGAGTTTCAGTACCATTGAAAAAAATATTTTTAACAAGCAAAAGTGCGACTAAGGTAAGAACTGCAATTGATAAAATCATCATTTTGTTGGGTGATGATTGTTTGTAAATGCTTTCTACAGGAGATTTTTTTGTAACAGTTGGTTTAGATGATCTTTTAATTTTTTTCATAAGTAGTAATAATTTAAACTAAGAAGATTGATTTGTCAACATTATTTTTGTCATTGTGAGTAATAATTTAATCATTTTGAGATTACCACGTCCCCCGACTAAGTCGGGGTCCTCGCAATGACAAGTCTCTGTTATTAGTAAAGAAAGGAGCCGTTGGGAAGAGAAGAGTCAATTGGGAAAATAGTTGGCTTATTATCAATATTGGCGACAAGGAGCATGCCGAATGAAGTCTCGCCAATAATTTCTTTTGGTTCAAGATTGACTAAGAAAAGAAATTTTTATTTTCGAAATCAACTGGCTGATAAAATTTTGATAAGCCTGTCAAAATTATGACCGTGCCAATTTCTTGACCAAGATCAACTTGCAGGCGGAGTAATTTATGTGATTTTTCAACGATTTCACACTTTTTTATTTCACCAATACGAATATCCATCTTTAAAAAATCATTGAAGGTAACATTTGTTTTTTTCATAGTGTATATTTAGATTGTTGTTGCCATCCTTTTTTAACCGCTTCGGTTAGTAAAGATTGGCATGGTAAAGAATTAATAAGATATTTTACCAATTTTTATACCTTTTTTATTTTGTTTTTTTGCGCTCTCTAGGAGTTGTTTGAATTTGTTATCAACATCGCTTAGGCGGAATAATTTATCTTTTTTAAGAAATTGGGGATCAACATAACGGAATTTTTTGTGGTAACTTTCCTTACTTTTTGGAAGATGAGACAAATTCTTTTTTTTCAAAATCGAGAGAATGAGTTTAATTTTTTTATTAGGTGATGATTCAAGTTTTTTTACAATATAATTTTCATCTTTCATAAAATCAGCAAAGATGATCAGTTTGTCATTGAGGGCTAATTTTAAGGCCTGGGCAAATAAGACATAGCGAGTGGTTCCTTCAAGCCCTCCCCAGTGATTTTGCTGTCTTTCTAAAAAATTAGTGGCGAAAAGTAGGGCGGATTTTTTATTTTTAAAAACCATTTTATTATTGTAGTTTGTAAGGTTTTGAAAGCAAGTTTTTGCAATTTTTATAGGAAACTCTCGAGCAGAGTAATCAAATCTATCAGCACAAATATTTGGGATATTATTTTCCAGTAGAGTGTAATTTTTATTATTGGAAACTTTTAGTGGGTTGTATTTATATTTTAGAAGTATTTTTTTTATTTCTGAATTTAAAAAATATTTTTCATGTTGATTGTCTTGAAATTCCTCAGTCGCTCCGCTGCCAACTATCCAGTCAATTAAATGGGAAAAAGCAGTGTGGGAAATATCATGGAGAAGTCCGGCAATTTGTTCTTCTTCGGTTGCTTTTAAATATTTGAGAAGAAGCATGACACCAAGACTATGTTCATATCGACTATATCCCTTAAGATGGTAATATTTATTTGGTGGACCCATCTGGGAAATATTTTTAAGACGTTGAACAGGATAGGAATTAATTAGTTCAATAATAACCGGAGATGAAATTTTGTAAGTACCGTAAATTCTATCAGTAATAATCATAAACTTTACAAAATTATTTTGTCATTGCGATCCCGACTCAGTCGGGAGAAGCAATCTCAATGGGATTGCCACGTCGCTAACGCTCCTCGCAATGACATATTACTTAGCTTCGAAATTCATGTTATTTGGCGTAAATACGGTAGAGATTACTACCAATTTTTTCGAATTTAAAGATTTCGATTTTTTTAATTTCTGCGGTATTTTTTACATGAGGTCCTCCACAAAATTCTTTTGAATAAGTAGCTTGTCCTGAGCTTGCCGAAGGGCCAATAAAATAAACTTTAACCATCTCGGGATATTTTTCCCGGAAAAATGATTTGGCGCCAAGTTTCTCGGCTTCTATTTTAGGTACAATTTTCATTGTCACAGGTAGAGCATCAGTTATTTTTTGATTAATAATTTCACTTACTTTTTTTATTTCCTCAGGTGATGGTTTTTTTGATAAATAGAAATCAAATCTCAATCTTTCGCCATTAATATTTGAACCTTCTTGACGGACTTCATTTCCAAGGACATCAAATAAAGCTTGATGAAGAAGATGAGTGGCAGTATGGTATTTTAAAGTTTGTGCTCCTTGATCGGCGAGGCCACCTTTAAATTTACCAATTGATGAAGATTTAGAAAGTTGGCGATGTTTTTCAAATTCGTCTCTAAATTGTTTTTTATTAATTGATTGGCCTTTGTCTAAGAAAATTTCTTCGGTAATTTCAAGAGGAAAGCCAAATGATTGATATAAATCAAAAGCAATTTTTCCATCAATTTTTTCAATTTTTTTTGTTTCTTTTAAACCATTTTCTAATGCCCGACTAAAGCGGTTAATTTCCTCGGTGATTATTGGGAGAACAATTGATTTATCTTTTTGAGCATTAAAATATACTTGATCATAGACTTTAAAAACTCCATCAAAGATATTACTAAAATCATCGGCGTTAACAAGATTATTTTTTAAATTTCTGGTTTTGGTCATCATGCGACGAATGAGTCTTCTTAGAAAGTATCCTTGTTCTTTATTAGAGGGATAAACTCCATTGAGAATTAAAAAAGTTGCGTCTTTGCTATGATCGGCAATAATGCGCATGGCTGTTTTATTTTTTTCTTCAGAGTAGGAAATTTGCAATTGGTTTTCGATAGCCTTAATTATTGGTTGGTAAAGATCAGTTTTGAAAGTATCAGGATCATCATTGATTGCGGCCATAATTCGTTCGAGTCCGCCACCGAAATCAACATTTTTTTTGGGGAGGGGTTTGAAACTGCCATCATTTTCTTTTTTATATTCCATAAAAACACAGTTGCCAATTTCTAAAAATCGGCCACAGTCGCAATTAGGGTGGCAGTTTTCTCCAAATTTTTTATTATGGGGAACTTGGGTAAACTCATAAAAGACTTCGCTGTCAGGTCCACCTGGTTCACCAATGGGCATGTTTTTTGGCGCTCCAGCTCGAGACCACCAATTGTCTTGATATTTATAAATTTTATTGTCTGTGACGCCAATTTTTTTCCAGGTTTGATATGATTCTGTGTCTTCGGGAATGTCATCAATTCCAGCAAAAACAGTGACGTAAAGTTTTTCTGGGGGGAGATTAAGTTTTTTTGTTAGAAACTCCCAAAACCAGACGAGTTGTTCTTTTTTAAAATAGTCTCCAAGTGACCAATTACCCATCATTTCAAAAAAAGTATCATGACGATTGTCGCCGACTTCTTCAATATCTTGAGCGCGGATGCAAGGTTGAATATTGAATAATCTATTGCCTTGAGGATGAACTTCGCCAAGAAGATAGGGAACAAGCTGTTGCATTCCAGATCCCGTAAAAAGTGTTGTTGGATCATCTTTGGGCACCAAAGGAATGGCGGGAATTTCTTTGTGATTATTATTTTTCCAAAAAGTTTTAAACAAGTTGCGAACTTGGATATGAGATAGCATATGATAGAATTATACAAGAAATGTCAAATGTTAGATGTCAAATGTCAAAACCAAGAGTTAAATCTAAATATTTAAAAAAATTTAACATATGGATCTAACATTTAACATTTTACATTTGACATAATTTATGTTTATTAAGACTACTGACATTAATTCATTTAAGCCTTTAGTTAAGCAGTTAATGCTTTTAAAACCTAACTCT
>CAYZAZ010000061.1:0-5799 GCA_964476545.1 uncultured Gammaproteobacteria bacterium | reverse complement strand
TCCCCTTCATAATGAAGAGGGTATTTTTGTGGCTCAAATAGATAGGTTAAATAAAATAATTAAAAAACTTGAGCTAAAAAATTATGAGGTCATTCTTATTGAGAATGGAAGTGTTGACGATACATGTAAACTGGCTAAAAAAGTCAGCTCTATGGATAAAAATATTTTTTTAATCAAATCACCTCTCCCTCACTATGGACAAGCCATAAAAAAGGGTTTAGAAAAGGCTATAAATGAAATAATAATTCAACTTGATCTTGATCTTGTTGACTACAAATTCATAAAAAAAGCTATCAATTCCGCTGATAATTACGATATTTTGGTCGGGTCTAAGTTTTTAGGAAAAGTTGACGACCGTTCAGTTTTTAGAAAAATTTTAAGTTATGGATTAATAACTTCCATAAAAATATTATTTAACTATTATGGAACTGATACTCATGGAATTAAAGCTTATCGATTAGAAAAAATAGAAAAAATGATAGATAAATTACCGATGACAAAACATATGTTTGATACTTCGCTTGTTATTGAAGCGGAAAATATGGGACTTAAAGTTGCAGAAACACCAGTTAATGTGAAAGAGATCAGACCGTCAAGATTTCCTTCAACAAAACGAATTTTTGAAGCAATGTTTGATATATTGGTTCTTTTTAATTTTAAGTTTAATAATTCATATAAAATTAAATTAAAATTTCCTATTCCATTTATATGAAAAAACCATTAGTATCGGTAATCATTCCGGTTTTTAACGGCCAAAAATATCTTAAAGAAACTGTTCTTTCAGTCCAAAAAAGCAGCTATAAAAACTTTGAGATCATATTAGTAAATGATGGATCAAAAGATAAAAGTAAAGAACTGTGCTACAAACTCAAAAAAAAATATAAAAATATTAGGGTTTTTTCTTTCAAAAAAAACCGCGGTTTGAGTAATATCCTTAATTATGCTATCAGAAAAGCTAAAGGTAAGTATATTGCCAGACTCAATCAAGACGATCTAGTAACTCCAACCAGGCTAAGTTCACAAGTTTATTTTTTAGAAAATAATCCTAATCATGTTTTAGTAGGCGGTAACCTTGAATTAATCAATGAACAGGGAAAAACTTTAGATGTTATGTCATATCCTCATACTGACCAAGAAATAAGAAATAACTGGCTTTATCTTAATGCCTTCGCTGATCCAGCAGTGATGTATAGAAAAAAAACCTTTATGAAAGTTGGTGATTATGACCAAGGCTTTTATCCGGCTGATGATTATCATTTGTGGTTTAGAATGGGAAAAGAAGGAAAAGTTGCCAATCTGAATCACGTTGTGACAAAATTTAGAGTTCATGATGAAGCGGCTACGGTAAAACTCCACAAAAAAATGATTGAAAGTACAAAAAAAGTTCATGAATGGGCAGCTGAAAATATTCAAAGACCGCCTCTATTGGTTGTTTTATATTGGAAAACACAATATTTTTTAGCAAAGTATTTCTCACCCCAGTTTAATTTTATTATTTATAGATTTATTAAGAAAGCTATCTTTTCAAAAAGTCAATTGGAGACAATTCTTTTTCCAAAGAAAATTATTAATAGAGTCAAAACCCATCCTAAAACATTTAATTTTTCCGGTGAATAAAAAACAAAATATTGAGTATTATTTGAATTTATTTCAAAACAATTTGCATAATTATTGCATTTGTAGTGATTTTCCGTTTGTTTTCCGATCAAGAGATCAAATACATTATCATACAAGCCCCACTGCTTATCATAACCTTCATTAAATAACAAAATGTGATCTTTGACATATCCGTCAAAATTTATATTCCATAATGAGGGAAGAATTTTTTTATATTCTATTATCGAGCCTAATAAATATCTTATTTCTGAAGAAAATTCCGGAACGATTGATAAATCAGACCAAGTGTTTGGTATCTGAATAACATTGAAATTATCATATACCGACATGCCTTCATTTTCAGAATCATGGGCGATCATAAAATTTTTCTTTTTTTGATCGTCAACGGTCTGATTACTTGTTAAAACTATATTAGTACTTCTTAAAGACAGATTACTAATTTGATTCAAGGTATTTTGATAACTGCTAAAAAATTCTGGATTTTGAAATTCCTTAAACCCTTTAATTTTGGGATAACCCTGGTTTAAAGACAGAATTTGATTTGAATATTTATTAAAATCATCCCCTAGATTAAAACGGGGAAATTTACCGGAACCAAGATTATAATCAACTGACCAAATGTAACTGTTATTGCTGTGAAAATCCAGTGACTGGAAAAAATTATTATCACATCTCTCAAAGTAACTGATTAGCTTGTCCGTTTTTCTGAATGTCCTATATGAATTAGGTTGAGCACATATTCCATTCGATACATTAAATCCGTCTTTTACATTTTGATAAAAGGAATAATAGTTTGATGGTAAGTTAAATGAAAGTTTGAGTCTTTGGGGCTTGTCAACAATAAAATTGAATTCACTTTCTTCTACCTTTACACTTAAGTTGTCTTCAATCACCGTTTCAAATCGTTTAATTATTAAACTATTTATAGTCAAAGTCTGCGATTGATAGCCGGTGTTTTTTAGAGCAAAGAATAATTCGGGGTTAAAAGCATTGATTTCTTTGTTGGACGGAATAATTACGATTCCTGAAGTTAAATTTAGTATCTGATGGATATTGAAACAATCGTCTATATTTCTGTCTTTTAAACAAACTAATAGATAACTGGGTTTATCAAAGTTTCTAATACTTTTCGATAAGACTGGCTTACTTTGGCTTTTAAAATCAATATATTTCGAATCTAAGTCAGAAGACTGCGACTGATAATTTAATTTAGCCTCGATATGGCCTGATTGACTATCAATATATTCATTGAGCGCTGTTGTAAAACAACTTGAGCCGTTTTTGCTTTCTATCCTGAATCCCATGGTATTGTCAATAACTGAAGAATAATCTTTCAATTTATCCGAAAAACAATTAGGATCATCTGTCAATTGCAAATTATCAAGATTGACAGAGGTCTCTGAATTTTCTTTTAGTATCTTAATATTTGTCAATCCTTGATTCAAAACTATAGTACCCACATAAGTTTCTTGGGTATTTATTTCTAAAGGAAAAGGAATAATATCTTTACCTATTTTTATTCTTAAACCAGAAATCAATCTATAAGGTAAAGCTTTATTCCAGTTGGCCAAATAATTATCTAAATCATCTGTTACCAGAAGAGAGTCGTTAATTTTCTCCAGTGGAATAGAAACTTCTTTTATCTTCACCTTTGAAGACAATTTTTGATTTTCAATAGTAATATCTGGGAATGGATTGTTATAAAAATCAATATGAAGATTATCAGCGTCGACTCGACCGTAAATTTCAATCGTTGTTTGTGGTTCCCTTAAGTTTTTTGTTAAGGTTGAAATCGTATAATTTTTATCTTTAACAAAATTAAAATTATCAATATTTGTTTCCACCTTACCATTGCTTACGGTAAATTCAAGATCCTTTCTTTTAAATGGATTTGATTCGAATGAGTCATTTTGATCTTGTAAAGTGTCTATTTCTGGATCGGAATTAATCGCGGTCAATTTAGGATCAGTAAAACGATGACTTTCTATTAATTTAAACTTATGATCTGGGTCTTTTAGCTGGTATAAGCTTATTTTATAAATAGGTGTTTTATTAATTAAATTTAAATCTTCATCGTTTAATGGAAAAACTATTTCATAATTTTTTAAGTAATCATTTACATCTACATCAATAGAGGAAATTTCTGAAATTAAACCCTCTGATTCCAGTTTATTAATTGCCTCTTGAGAGTCATAAAAATTATATGTTCCCCAAGCTCCAATTCCTTTAGATGTCATTTGAGGTGAAACTGTTTCATCAAAAATAATATACTTGACACCGGTTTTTTTCAGAAGCAGGTATAAATCATCACTTTTTTTGGAAATTTTTTCATAAATTTCCTGGTTTAGTTCGACGTTTTCCTGGCTGGCTGGCTCAAAGGTTTTCTCAAGCAACGGCTTATTTATAAGAAAATGAAAAAAAGACGAGCCCAGATAACCCCAGTTGTATGAGCGCCAATAACGATCTTGATTAAAAGGAAGATGGAGCACCCTGTAATCACCCTTATCTTGGTTTATGATCTTGGCTATTTCAAAATAAGCATCGGGCAACTTATTGAGATCAAAAAAACCGAAGAAATGGCCGCCGAAATAACTACTATATGCGATGATTGAAATAATTATTATAGTCAAAATAACCAATAAAGCGTTTTTTTTATTTAACCTTTCCGATATTTTTGTAATGAAAAAACCGGCCGATAAACTCCCGGCAAAGCCAATAAAGTAGTGAAATTTTGTATCGCCAAATCTAAAAAGACTGCCAAAGAAAGGCAGATTTTTTTCCATAAAAACGTAAACAAAACCCAAAGGAGAAAACGCTTTTAAAGATAAGAATAAATAAAGAAAAATGGTCAAGGGAATCCAAAGAAATTTTTTGTATTTTTTATAATTAATCAATAAAAAAATTGACCCACATAGATAAACTAACGGAAAAATCGTCAAAACAAAATTGTAAGGAAATTTATTAATAAGGTTGCCAAGTGGATGAATACCTGAAGTCTGACTGCCGTTAAAACTTGTAACATTGGTATCAAAAAAATTAGGATAAAGAATTAGCTGTTTAAACAAAGAGTAAAAAGATGCCGGCTTATTAAGTTGAATTTCGTTTGCATCGATAAAAGTCGGCGCTTGATAAACAATATTAGATTTATTTATTGTGTAGTTTATAAAAGGTAGTAACCAAAAACTATTTAAAGCAATAAAGAATATTAAAAATATAAAGATTTTTTTTAAATTTTGGCTCTGGAAAAATAAAAAAATAACCAGAGAGATAAATACAGTAATAAAGACCGTGGCCGTCATATAGGCTCCCGAAGAAAAGGTTATCAGTAGTAAAAAATGAAATATTTTTTTCCATGTATTTTTTTCTTGAATTAGATTCAAAAAGATATAAAACAGCAAAGGCACCGTATAAAAACGATTGATATACATAATCATTGGAAAATAAAAGGTAGCTAAGGTGTTGAGATTAAAAATGTAGAAAAATCCGGAAATAGCTCCCAATAAATCTAATTTACCTTGATTATCATGAAAAATTTCTTTAAAAAGTTTTATTGATAGTAAATAAACCATGATTACACCAAAATTAAAAGAAAAAAGAGAGAAAACTTGATCAAGAAGATTTTCTTTGACAAACGGACTTAATATTAAGAAAAATAATTGTCGAAATAGATCGGTAGATTCTGAATCTGATGGAATGCCTAGCCCCCTATATTCTCTCCATGTAGCAAAAAAAGTTCTGAAAATGTTAGTTTTAAGATTAAAATATGAGGAGTAATTGTCCCATCCCATTAAATAGAAGTCCGGCTTGATATTAACTATGGTAATTACTAGCAGAATTATGGATAAAGCCAATAGGCCGGGTCTTTTTTTGAAGTAATTTAGTATTTTTTCTACCATTAGATTCATTATACAATTCTGCTTCTCCCTATTTAGTTGCTTTTATCGATGAAAAGATTTTGGAGCAGTGCTTGTGAATAATTGGAGTAATGGCTGGCGCCTTCGTCCCGAGCAAAACGGGACTTCGGCGACCCAAGGGGCGAAAGTAAATATCATCTTCTGGCCGCAGTATCTGGAGTTTTTAGGATTTGGGTTGTTAATTTTGAGCTTTCTTTTTATTCTGAAATTTTCTCCAAAAGATCCAAAATCTGTTTCTTAAATTCAGGAAGTTCTTTTTGAATAATTT
>CAYZAZ010000060.1:0-5849 GCA_964476545.1 uncultured Gammaproteobacteria bacterium | reverse complement strand
ATATAAAGCTAAAGAAAAATGCCCTCATTGTAGCAAGAAACTGAGCAAAATAAACCTGCAGATATTGCGTCGACTGAAATAAATGCACTTAATAAACAACTAAAAACTACATCTCAAAGAGCAACAGAACTTGAAAATTTACATAAACAAGACGAACAAACAAAAAATACTTTACTTCTCAAATTGCATTTTGAAAATGTATATCACCTTATATTCCAATCTCAGACAGATATTTTACAAATAATAAACAACCAAACTGAAAATAAACTATCAAAAGCAATTTTAGAAGCAATTCATAGAAGAACAGTCTGGATAAAAACTTATGCATTTGAAAATTACATTGGATTTTTAGTTAATAATTTTTTATTAACTTTTAATTCTGAAGATCAAACATATTCGATAACTCCGTTAGGAATCTTATTCTTAAACTATATAAAAGAAATGAGATATCCAAAAAAGGTAAACGACGTCATACCTGCATAACATTAGTCTTTGGATACAATAAGATAAACTAGGAGGGATTCGAACGAAACTTCATAAATACTCGAGAAAGCCACAACAACCTAAATAATACAAAAAGGTTAGAACCAAGGGCTATTACCTTAGGGGCTTTTTGGGCTGTTTTATACTCTCCAGGACTGTTTTGGGAGTATAGTTTCTTCCTATAATTTTTCAGCAAGTCACAATAAACTAAAATTAGAGGGCAAACGGGTCTTGCGATACTTTTTATCTTAATGCGGAGGCGAGAGGATTCGTCCCGATAAGCGGTGGGGGCGAGATTTGAACTCGCGATTTTGATTTAAACGGAATTTTGGCGGAGGCGAGAGGATTCGAACCTCTGATGACCTTGCGGCCATACTGGTTTTCGAAACCAGCCTGATCAACCACTCCAAGCACGCCTCCTAACTACTATTTAACCTTCATGGTATTTTATCAAATTTAATACCTTGTTACGAATTATCTTTTGGTTGATTGATTAGATAATCTTATAAATTAGCAAGTTGGGACAGTCTACGAATAATGAAATGTGGACTATAGTCCGTTGACAAATAATCTTAAAAGCACTAAATTCTAAGGAACTTAATATTTCGTATTTAGCATTTAGAATTTATTTTATGAAGATTAAGGATTTAAATAGGGTCGAGAGGCCGAGGGAAAAGTTGGTGAAATATGGAGTGAGTAAATTGAGAAATGAAGAATTATTAGCAATCATTTTAGGTAGTGGAAAAAAAGGAAAAAATGTTTTGGAGTTAGCACATGAGGTAGATAGAATTATTCGAAAAAATGAAGATATAAATTTTGAAAAGTTGAATAAAATTTCTGGTTTAGGTTTAGCTAAGAAATGCGCTTTACTTGCTTGTTTTGAATTAGGTAAAAGAAAGATTGTTAGTGTAAAGCAATTAGTAATCATATCTCCAAAAGATATCTGGGAGGAGTTACGGGATATTCGGGGGAGTAAGAAAGAATATTTTATTGCCTTTTATCTAAATATAAATAATGAAGTAATTAAAAAGGAAATTATTTCGATTGGGACTTTGGATAGTAGTTTAGTTCATCCGCGAGAGGTGTATGAGCCGGCAGTGAAAAATTTGGCGGCACAAATTATTTTGGTACATAATCATCCATCGGGGAATTGTCAACCTTCCGATGAAGATATTAAAACAACAAAACAATTAATTGAAGCAGGAAAGATTATGGGAATAGAGATAATTGATCATATAATTGTGACGGAAAAGGAATATTTGAGTATGAAGGAGAGAAGAATAATTTAATACTACCAATAATCAAATCCGACCAATACTACCAATAAATGGAATTTTTAAGTTTTTTACTAATTTTTTAGATATTTTTTTATCATACAGGCTACTGCCAAAATCAATCTTTCTTTTTTCAAGTAAGGGGTAAATATTTTTTACTTTTTGTTCAAATATTTGGTCGGTGAAAAGAGTTGTTTGTTCGTTATTTATATCGGCTAGGTCGGTAATGGTACAACCGGTGGTGCGGTAAAGAATACCTGGTTTATAAATTTTTAGAAAAGCATTTTTCAATTCCTTTCTTATTAAAAATGGATAAGAAACTCCGGAATTAATTTTTATTTCAGTAGTATAATATTTAAAATTTTGAGTTTTTAAAAAAATAAAAATTTTACTAATAGAATAATTAAAGCATCGAGCTTTGGTAAATGTAGATTCAATATGGGTTGTGAAGCGTGACCAAAGGATATCGAAATTATTAGTTGGGGGATAGAATGTTTGGCTTTTGGTAATGGAGTGATAGGTATTTTTAGGAGCGGTATTTAATTCGTAAATTTTTATTCCTTGTAATTCCTGCCAGATTTCCAAATAGGGCTTAGTTAAGTAATGTCTGATAAATTCTTCTGGTTTTTGGATAAATTCAAAAGCGGTATGAATACCAAGGTAATTGAGACGAGTAGATGTCTGTGGGCCGATTCCCCAAATATCGCGCACTGGAATTTTTTCAAGAAAATTATTAATTGAAGCTTTGTTAATAATGGTTAATCCAGACGGTTTTTGAAAATTTGAGGCGAGTTTGGCGAGGGATTTAGTCAAAGAAATTCCTATGGAGATAGTAATTCCAAGGGAGGATTCAATTTTTTGTTTAATAGCTTGACCGAGAATAAGATATTCACTGTCGCTTACATGCCAATTTTTATTACCCCGATACCATTCGGTATGGGGCAAGCCTCCCAATGCGAAAAAGTTTGAGTTGTCCATAAACTTATTGGCGCAAGTAGCCGAATAAAAATTGACATATTTCGCTTCGTGAATATTTTGCTTCCATGGCGTTAGTCCTGCTAAGTCAGCGAAGGCTTCGTCAATGGAATATTCATCGACTTCTGGGGTGAATGAACGGAGGATACGAAACATTTTTTGTGAAAATATATCGTAAAGGGCATAATCAGAATTAGCAATAATACATTGAGGGCAGATTTTTTTAATCTCAGAAGTTCTCATACCGCGCTTAACACCGAATTTTCGGGCTTCGTAAGAAATTGAGGTGGCGATACCGCGCTCAGCACCGGAGATAACAGGTTTTCCTTTGAGGCGGGGGTTAGTCGCTTGGGCGACTGAAGCAAAAAAGGCATCAGCATCGAGATGAATTATCATAATACGAATCTATAAATGTATACGAATGCTACGAATAATGCGAATATTAGTATGATTCGCATCATTTGCATAAAAATTTATATTTATTCGTATTATCAATTTCTAATTTTTCTCACTACTGCTTTGACAATGCCAAAAATTTGGAGTTCTTCGGCTGGGCGGAAAGGGGGGTATTTGGCATTGGCCGATTGGAGTTGAATCAGGCCATTGACGCGGCCTAAAATTTTTAAGGTCCATTCACGGTCAATTTGAGCGAGGACAATATCGCCTGGGAAAGCTTCTTTTTTGCGCTCAATGATGACGAGGTCGCCTTCAAAGATTCCAATCCCAACAAGTGAATCACCAGATACTTTGAGTAAAAAAGAAGACGTCGGGTCTTCGATTAAATATTCATCAAGAGTGAGATAGTCGCGATTTTCTTCGGCGAGGATAGGGAAGCCAGCTTTGATGACACCAAGAAGAGGAAGGCTAAAAAATTTGGAAGTGGGAGCCAGTTTGCCGGCAATTTTTTGAAAGAAATTTTCTTCAATAAATTTTTGGACAATATCAAAGATTGCTTTTTTTGAGGAAAGGTTGAATAATTTAAGCATCTCAGAGTAAGATGGTAAACGCTTATTTTTTCTGTAAAATTTTTTTACTATAGAAAGGCGGATATTTTGCATAGGTTTTCAATCTTAAATTTTAAATGTTAAATGTCAAATCTATATCTTATCCTTCGACTTAGTTCAGGATAACCCTGAGTGTAACCGAACGGGTTAAATCTGTAAATCTAGATAAAAAGATTTGAGTTTTAGTTTTGAGTTTTAACATCTAACATTTGAGATAATTATCGTGAACTCTCGTTTACCATTATAGTGAACGATTGTTTATAATGTCAAGCGAATTATTTTATATCTTAATTTGAATCTCTTGACAAGGTTGAATAATGAATATACTATTAATAAATAGTAATTATAAATAGTAATTATCTATTAAAATTTTAAAGGAAAAAAATATGGCTAATAATTCTGATAGGGATGAGGGAGTGATTTGTTTTAATAAAAGTTTTTTTCTTGTTTTGGTAATTTTATTTGTTTTGGGTGGTGTGGTCTTATTAACAAATTATTTAAATAGTAATAAGATTTCTATTAATTCATCGGCAAGAGATATGTCTTCAAGATTAAAAACAGCGGGAAATACGGTTGGCAGACCTCTTTCTACGCCAACACCAACTCCAATCCCATTTATTTTATCTGAATTAAAAGATAAGGCAAATATTACATTAAGGGCGATTACTTCTGCTTTACAGATTGCACGGCCTGTGGATGAAACTAAATTAAAAGAAGCAAAAACAAAAATTGAAACGTCATTAGCAAAAGCAAATTTATCATTTTTAAATATAAATAATGCTAAAGGAGAGACAAAGTCGGTTTTAACGTTAACTCAAAGTGATTTAATAATTAAAATAAATAAAGCAACAATAGCAGTGACTTTAGCTAAGAATAATTTTGATCAAGAAACAATGGATGTAAGAATAGCCCTTGACCAACTTAATGAATCCAGTCTTAAATTAGAGCAAGCACAAGATGCAAATGAAAAAGCAAAAGAAGATGAGAAGCTTGCAAAGACTGCATATGATATGGCAGTCACGGAAGCTAATAATAAAAAAGATGCATTAGATAAAGCAAAAAAAGCATTGCAAGATGCTAAAGATGCGTATGATATTGAGTTAAGAAGAACTGGTCCAATGTCTTCATCTACACGTACTCGTCTTATAAATGACATAAGTCAAAAACAAGTAATTTATGATCAAGCAGTTATAGATAATAGAAATGCAGTGGCTAAAAAAAGTAGAACAGAAGCAAATTATAATGTTGCGCAAGCTACTTCGGTAAATGTACTTAGTGAATTAGAAAAAGCTCAAGGTGATTTTGATCTTAAATCAAGTAATGTAACAGAGAAGAAAAAAGAATTAGTTTCAGCAAGAGATTTATTGGAAAAAAAACAAAAAGAATTAGCAACGATTAATAATTTAAAGAAAATTGTTGATAATTATATTTTAATTTTTAACTCATTTACAAGTAGTATTTTAGAAATAACTGTTTTACCACAGCCATTATTACGGATTCAAACTACTACAACAATTCTGCCAGGTTTAGGTTTAGAGACGATTAGAAATAATGTGATTAGAAGTGTTAATAATTTAAATGATAAATTGTATTTAGCAAATATAGCATATGGAGAATTAAATAAAGCTATATTAGATGGAGATATTGCAAGAGGAGCTGAAGTACAGGCTTACGGTGATTATTGTAAACAAATTGGCGAAACATATTGGCCACGATCTTCAGGAGAATCTGATGCTCAATATGAGGCGCGGGCACTACGAGCTGTAGATTTAAGCGATAGCCCAAGTAACCCTGATCGTTTTGCCATTAATTATTATAAGAATGAATGTCAGCAAACAGTGGGAGGTGTGAGAGTAGATAAAGTGGTTTGGAACGGTAAATGGGGACATGAAGCGAAATGTTATTCGAATATTGGCTTATGTAAAAAAGGAACAGCTTGCCATCAGTTAAGTTGTATTGCAGAAATTGATAGTACAACAAATTCTGCGTGCATTAATAAAGAAATTCCAATAAGTGAATGTAATACAAGATTGAAAGATGAATGTATTCGTAGATTAAAGCCAAAAGAGGCAAGTATATGCGAAAAAGATATTATGCAAACTGGATTTACTTG
>CAYZAZ010000059.1:959-6053 GCA_964476545.1 uncultured Gammaproteobacteria bacterium | reverse complement strand
GTTAATAATTGTTATTAATTACGGGGGGTGACATTTTCATTTGGGTTTGACAGGGCTATTTGAAAGAGGCCGTTAGGCTATAAATTGGCGTAATCACCGAGATAACTAAAAAGCCTACTCCAAGGCCAAGAACTACCAATACCAAAGGTTCAATCATTGTTGTCATTGCCTTCACTGCCAATTCAGATTCCATTTCGAAATATTTAGAAATTCTCATTAAAGTATCGTCTAAGTGGCCGGTTTGTTCTCCGACCATGGTCATTTGGACAAGCATAGGTGGAAAGACGCCTTCATTGGTCATGGAATTTCCTAGACTCGTTCCTTTTTCAACTTGTTTATAAATATTTTCAAAAGCTGTTTGATAAATTAAATTATTACTTGTTTCGATAATAATACTTAAGGCATCAAGGATTGAGACACCCGCGCCAATTAAAATTGATAAAGTGCGGGTAGAATCGACTAAAGCCGACATCCGAATCACATTGCCGATAACAGGCATTTTCAAAATTGTTGAATCAAAAAAAAATCTTCCCGCCTTTGTTTTTAAGTAGGTTTTAAGCATCAAAACAATTCCCACAATGAGTAAGACGATTAGTGGCCAAAATTTAGCAGAAAAGGAAGAAATAATAATTAACATTTGGGTGCTCATTGGCAGTTCAATACCAAAGTCTTTATAGAGGTCAAGTAATTTAGGAATAACAAAAGTAATCATAATAAACATTACTAAAAACATGGCAATAATAATAATTACTGGATAAATAAGCGCTCCCTTTACTTTTCCCTGAAACTCTCGTTGTTTTTCTAGGTTATCAGCTAACTTGAGTAAAATGTCGCTTAATTTACCCGAAGCTTCTCCAGATTTAACTAAAGAAATATAAAGATTAGAAAATAGATGAGGATATTTTTGCAAGCTCTTGGAAAAAGTTGAACCACTGCGAATTTCCTTATCAATTTCAGTAATTATTTTTACTAGTGAAGGTTTAGTAATTTGTTTTTTTAAAATATTGAAAGAATCGATAAGTGTTAATCCAGCATTAAGCATGATTGCTAGCTGTCTGGTTAAATCAACGATATCAGTGAAAGTGACGTGATTGAATAAAAGCGAGATGTTTGAGTTGTAATCTATTCCCTGTGCCGTTATCTTAACTGGAAAGAAATCATTGTTTCTTAAGTACTCGACAACTTCATTTTCGTGATTAGCTTCAATGGTTCCTGTCTTTATTTTATTTTTTTTTATTGCCCGATAGTGATAAATCATATACTATAAAATAAATTTTTTTATTTCATGTGGTCGGACGCAGTAAGCAAAGGCAGTTTCTTTGGTGATTTCATTTTGGTTATAAAGTCGCAGTAAATCTTTTTCCATCAGAATCATTTTTGATTCTTCGCTTGTTTCCAAAACGTTGTCTAATAAAAAGGTTTTTCCGTCACGGATGATTGAAGAAACAGCCGCATTGTTAATTAAAATTTCTAGTGCCGGAATTCGGGAAGTGCCATCGGCGGTGGGTACCAGTCTTTGAGCGACAACCGCGACCAGGACTGAGGCGAGCTGGTTACGAATTTGGTTTTGTTGACTGGAAGGAAAGACATCAATGATCCTGTCAATTGTTTCTGGAGCTGATTTTGTGTGCAAAGTTGAAAGGACTAAATGTCCAGTTTCGGCGATGGTTAATACTGATTGAATTGTATCGTAATCTCTCATTTCACCCACTAAGACAATGTCGGGATCTTCTCGTAAAATAGATTTCAAAGCAAGGCTCATTGAGTGAGTATCTTTATAAAGTTCTCTTTGGGAGATTAAAGATTGAGCAACCGGGTAAACAAATTCAATTGGATCCTCGATGGTAATAATATGGCGACTAGCAGTTAAATTAATCTCATTAATCATGGCGGCCAAGGAAGTTGATTTCCCTTCTCCGGTTGGGCCGGTCATTAAGATTAATCCTTGGTGAATTTTTGTAAAATCACTTAAGATTGTGGGCAATTTTAATTCACTGATTGTTTTAATATTTGGAGGGATTAAGCGAAAGGCACCAGCAATTTTATTTTTTTCATAAAAAACATTGGCTCGAAAGCGATATCTGCCAAACTGAAAACCAAAATCAATCTCTTTGTTATTTAATAGAGCATCTTTTTGTTCAGTTGATAAAAGTTGAAAAATTAAAACTTGAGAATCTTCTCCAGATATGACTGGAAATGTTTTGAGATACAGCAATTCATTATTTATTCTAATTGTTGGGTTATAATCTGGCGTCAGATGTAAGTCCGAAGCATTGCGGTCAACTGTGATTTGTAATAATTGATTGATGTCCATGTTTATTGGTAAATTGTAATATATAACACGTAACACATAGCATGTAGCATAAAATACAATATTTTAACTTCTAAATAATTTTTAATTTCTAATTATTTGTATTATGTTACATGCTTCGTGTTACGTGCTATGTGCTCCGTGTTACGTGCTCCGTGTTTCGTGTTACGTGTTACGTGTCTTATACCTCCGCGACTCTTAATATTTCTTCAATTGTTGTAATTCCATCTAGTGCTTTTAAATAGCCATCCTGTTTCATAATAATTAGTCCTTCTTTTTTAGCTTGGGTTTCGATGTCAGTTGATGATAGTTCTTTCAAAATCATTTTGTTAATGGTGGGGGTAATTTTTAAGACTTCAAAGATTGCGATCCGGCCAATATACCCAGTTTGGCTACATTCATTACAACCTTTTCCTTTTGAAAGTTTAATTCGCGCACCTTCCTTGTACTGTTTGGGTAATAGATCTCCTAAGACTAATTTAATATTATCAATTAATTGAGGAGCTGGGTCATACATTTCTTTGCAATAAGGACAAACTTTTCGGACAATTCTTTGCGCAACAGAAGCACTTAAAACTGAAGCAATTAAAAAAGGCTCTCCGCCTAAATCAATCAGTCGAGGAATAGCGGTGGCAGAATCATTGGTGTGAAGAGTGGAAAAAACTAAATGACCAGTCAAAGCCGCCTGAATTGCCAGTTGCGTTGTTTCTTTATCGCGGATTTCTCCGACAAGAATAATATTTGGGTCTTGGCGTAAAAAAGAGCGCAGTCCGGTGGCAAAAGTGAGACCAGCTTGGACGTTGATTTGGACTTGGTTAATGCCCACAATTTGGTATTCAACTGGATCTTCAAGAGTGACAATGTTGACTGATGGTTGATTTAAACGAGTTAAAAGTGAATATAAAGTAGTTGTTTTTCCAGATCCAGTTGGGCCGGTGACAAGGACAATACCATATGGTCGAGCCACAGCATCTTCAATATCTTTAAATTGAGGTCCGCGCATTCCAAGGTCAGTTAAACTAGGCAAACCACCAGTTTTTTTTAGAAGACGCATTACAACTTTTTCACCATGTACGGTTGGGAGAGTAGAAATACGCAAATCTACCTCTTCTTCTCCAAGACTAAAACCAAATCTTCCATCTTGAGGAACTCTTTTTTCATCGATTTTCATTTCTGAAAGTATTTTGATACGCGAAACTAAAGATTCATGAATTGATTTTGGCAAACTTAATTTTTCTTGCAAAATTCCATCAATTCGGTAGCGAACACGGGTATTTACTTCTTCAGGTTCAATATGAATATCAGATGATCGGCTTCTTACGGCAAATTCTAAGATGGTATTCACAATTTTAGCAATTGGCGCTTCTCGAATAACAGTTGTTTTTTCGGTATAAAGACTTTTTGTGGGTAAAATTTCTTCCAGTGCTTTGCGAACTTCAGGTGAAAGGCCTTGAGAGTAAGAGACATTAATGGCTTTTTTTATATCTTCTTCAAATGCTAGTGTTAGAACAATTTTTTTACCGGTTTTTTTCTCCAAAAAACTCATCAGATTAATATCTAGGGGATTTCCTGTTGCAATATAAAGCGTCTCTGTCTTTGCGTCATATGAATATGGGAGAATTACATATCGGCTGGAAATAGTTTCATTAATAAGATTTATTGCTTGGGGATCAACTGCCGTGGTCATAATATCGATTGAAGGAACCTCAAGGAAAGTAGCCTTTATTTTTAGAATTTCATTTCTCGCAACACTGGTAAATTTAAGTAAATACTCATCAATCGGGAGATTTTTAGTTAAGGACTCAATTTCATATTTATCAGCTGATACTTGATCAATTATTTTATTAGTTACCAACTGACTAACGAATTGTTTTGGAGGAATATTCATGTTTATATTAAATATAGCATGTAAAAAGTTCCAATTGCAAGGTTACTCCACCCCCGGAGTGGTCTGGAGTAATGAGACGCGCTAGATAAAAATTCAAAAATATTTCCTTGTTATCAAATGTTAGTTTGTTATAAAATATGCTATGTTGCCCATAATTCTTGTTTGCCGAGATGAGAAATTAAGAGAAGGATATATAGATAATTATATAAAAGAAAAAAAGATACTCCCCTATTCAATTTATCGTATTCTGCCGGAAAAAAAAGAAATATCGATTATACAAGTGAGAGCGATTAAAAAAGAAATAATTGTGACAACCAGCAGTATGAGACTATTTATTATTGAGAAATTTGATTCGGCTTCCCTTGAAGCGCAAAATGCTCTTCTAAAAACTTTTGAAGAAAATACTCAGGTAAATAACTTTATTTTATTGGTAGAAAATGAGCAAGCAGTATTAAGTACAATTAGATCCAGATCTAAAATAATTAATTTGGAAAAAAATTTGGTTGTTGTGCCAATTGATAGAGATTTGAGATTGTTTTTAGAATCAGTTGAAAAGTCTGGGGATTATAGTTTTTTAGGTAATAAATTTATCACTGGCTTGGATGCTGATGAAGCTGGAAATTTTATTAATAATATTATTATTTATTATAGAGAAAAATTAAGAATAGGAGACATAAAAAGTACTAAAATAATCAAAAAAGCAATAAGTTTTTTGAATTTATTAAGAAATAATAATTTAAATCCGCAGTTGACGATTGATGGACTCTTGATTTATATAAAAAAAGCATATACTATTAAATAATTAATATTAATGGTTAATAGTTAATGGTTAATAAAAATGCAGCACAAATCAATCAACAATCAACAATTAGCCATTAACCATTTGTCTTCTTTT
>CAYZAZ010000059.1:0-949 GCA_964476545.1 uncultured Gammaproteobacteria bacterium | reverse complement strand
TCATCGAGCTTCTTGTGGTGATTGCTATTTTAGGCGTCTTGAGCGCTTTATTATTTCCAAATTTTATGGGGGCAAGGGAGCGCGCCCGCGATATTCAAAGAAAAAGCGATTTGCGTAGTATTGCAGGTGCTTTAGAACTATATTCCCAAGATAAATTACCAATTGCTTACCCAACAGGTACGGCTTTTCTTTCGGCAAAAGGCAACTGTTGGTCATCTGGGGGAATTGGCACCACTTGTCCGGCCGGAAATATTTATATGAAGACAGTGCCTGTTGATCCAAGTTCAACTTCGTCAACTACCGTTGCTTATAGTTATACTTCAACAACTTCGCCAGGTTTTACACTTTGCACTTGTTTAGAAAATGTAGCTGATTCTGAGGGAATTGTCTGTTCCACAGTTGCTACTTGTGGTAGTTGTATATCTAATAAATGTTTTGTGATTGAACAGTAAAAATTATAAATTTTATTATTATAAAATGAAAAAAAATAATTTTAAAATTATCCGGGCATTTACTCTTATAGAAATTTTAGTGGTCATTGGGATTATCGTTGTTTTAGTCAGTTTGGTTAGCTCATCTTATTCAACGACTCAAAAAAAAGCCCGTGATGCCAGACGTAAACAAGAGTTAAAACAGATTCAAAATGCGCTGGAGCAATATTATTCTGCTTGTAAATATGAATATCCTCTCAATATAAATTCTCCAATTCGGTGTACAGCAGTTGCACCGACGGTGATGATTATGCCTACAGTTCCCGCTGATCCCAAGACGACGACTCCTTATCCCTGTAATCCATCATGTACGGCTTCCGCTTATACAATTTGTGCGACATTAGAAGCGGAAACACCGGCAAGTTATTGCTTGAAAAGTCAACAATAAACATGTAGCACATAGCACGTAGCATGTAACACGTAACAAGTAATTAGTAATAAGTAATTAGTGACTAGTT
>CAYZAZ010000058.1:0-6086 GCA_964476545.1 uncultured Gammaproteobacteria bacterium | reverse complement strand
AAAAATCTTGGGAAATCCTTTTGAATTCTTGGGATTTTGAAATTCCCGCCACACTTACGCGCGAAGCGCGCGATGCATTTTTGGGATGCTCTACTAACTGGCTCCCTCTATACAACAAAATCCGAACTCATTTTCAAAACAATACTGAAAGCTAATCTCACGCTCGACTTTTTTCTTTTCTCTAAAGTTATTGCTACGCTCGACTAATGTGCTAATTCAAAATGCGGACTCGGAAAATGGAAACAAAATTTTTGGGGATTTGGATTTCCATTTTCCTCGGCTGTATCTTTTGGCGAGATTTCAAATTCTGCCCGCAGGAGGGGTTTGGGGAGGAATGTGGGCGGATTTTTGGCGGGGAAAAAACAATCCCGTATGCTAACTATAGTATGTAGAGAGAAAATTAGCAAATGTGTATACTAAAGTTATCAACTATGAAAAAAGAAGTCTTAATAAAATTTGGAAATAAGGTGCGAAAGCAACGTTTAGCCCTAGGACTATCACAAGAAGAATTAGGATCTAAGGCAGGCGTTCATCGTACCTATGTTGGTATGATTGAGAGAGCAGAAAAAAATATTACTTTGACTAATATTGAAAAAATTGCAAAAGTACTTGGAATTTCTTTAAAATCTTTACTTGATTAATTATATGCAACCAGATAAAAAACTTATAAAAATAGGAAATAATCTTGCACAAATTAAACAGCTTCTTAGTGAGATAGTTTTACAACCGAGGATTAATGCGATTAAATGGTCTGTAATCACAAAGCAAACCCCCAATATTAAAATTGGTTATCCGGGGCAACATCTAGCATCTTTAATTACAGGGATGTTCGGAGAAAGAACGGGTGCAAGAGGAAATGACCTAGCTGATGGTTCTGAGGTGAAATCCTGTTCAAGAATTGACCAACTTGATTTATGTAAAGACTGCAAGTCCCCAGTAGCTCGATCTGAAGTAAATTGTTCTAGTTGTAATTCAACAAATATTTTAAGAAAAGATGATTCTAAGTGGTTATTTTCTGTTAAAAGTGAGAATGATTTGAATGTACTTACAAAAGAAGTAAAGCGAGTATTATTGATAATGGGCGATTATCCTAATTTTAATAAAGGTGATTTTAATACTTTAAGATTTCAAGCTTTTGAAATTTGGACTAATAGTCCTCGAAACGCAAGATTTCGAGAGATTATGACAAATTATTATAAAAATATTTATCTAGGACATAAAAAGAAAAATATTGAAAAAACACCTGCTCCAAAAAATTTCTGGCCGTATTCTTATCAATTTTATATATGTAATCCTATACAAACTTTTACTTGCATTATCAAAAATGCAAACTCAAAACCAAAAATAGAAATTTTGCACTATGTTGAACCAACACAGGATAGATCGAGACTAGCATCAGTGATTATGCCTTCAGTAATTCTATCTGATCTAGAACTTGAGTTAATTTTCAAAAATTCAAAAAGTACAGAGATTATTCGTATGATTAAACCAGAATTCAAATCTAAACTAGGAAAAATAAAAAATCTTTCAATAAAAGAGAAGCGGGTAGCATTGATTGGAATTGATGAAACATTAAGATCTTATCTTCCATTAAGAGATACAGACAAAATATCGTCTGCAAAAAATCAATATTCTCGAAGAATAAATTAAAATAATTTTTGTATTTTTTTTAGTTTCTCAATTCTTTCTTTTGCGATCTTTACATATTGCTCATCAACATCTATACCAATGAAGTTTCTTTTTAGATTTATACTAGCGAGAGCTGTTGATCCAGCGCCAAGAAAGGGATCAAGAACTACCATTCCTTCATTACTACTTGCTTTGATCAATCTTTCTATTAAAGTAACAGGTTTTTGAGTTGGATGATACCTTTCTTCCTTATAAAAATTTATATCTTTCCAGACATCAGTAAGTCCCATTTGTGGATTAAAAATCATAGCAACTTCTTCATAAGGCAGATTAAAATTAAGAACCTTCGATAATTTTTCCCATAATTCTCTCGTTGGTGTTTGTTCACAAACATTTTCTCCCGTATAGATACTCCACATACCACCACCATTACTTTTAACACCTATCAACTCATTTATTTCTTTTGCAGAATATCCTTTTTCTTGTTGTCTCTCTTTTAGAAATTTTTTAATAAAAGGTTTGCTATCTTTTGTTAAAAACAAAATACTTTCTGTAACATTTGGAAACATTTTATAATTTTTAGTTGCTCGCCCACTAACTGACCTCATTCCTTTATCAATAATAATTTGCTGTCTTAAATCAAAACCTAATTGTAATAATCCATCAAGTAAAAGAGCGAGCATTCGAAAATACCCAAAAACATAAAAAGAACCACCTTTTCTTAAAATACGATAGACTTGCTCAAACCATTGATTGCTCCAGTTAATATAATCTGATTCTAGTCTCCATTGATAATCCCATTTTTCATTTATAACTTTCCAATATGGGGGGTCTGCAATAATGAGATCAATAGATTCTGTGGGAATTTTTTTTAATTCTTCAACAACATCGCCACAAATTATTTTATTCAAAGGAAGAATAACTTTCTTTTTTTTTGATAATTCAGAAAGTATTATGATATCTATTTTTTTAGGTTTAATAGTTAAAGTATTCATATTGATTAAATTAAATTCATTATATCAAATAATTTATTTTTTAACTACGCCAATAATTTTTCCATTTACCATAAAATCGTCTTCACTTGATACATAAATTGGTTTATGTATGGAGTTTGTTGATTCTGAAACTAACTTTATATCTCCATTTTTATTATCTCTCTCAAATTTTTTAATATTTGCACAACCATCAATCACCGATAAAACAAAATCACCGTTTTTTGGATTTCTATATTGAGAATCAATTAAAACAAAATCTCCTTGTTCAATATTTTTTTTATCAATTTTTGCTTTATTCATAGAATCACCTTCAACACGTAAAGCAAAAACACCATTTTTTATATCTAAATCATTACGAGAAATCTTTAAATATCCCTCAATATTTTCCTCAGCGAAAATAGTTGCAGGGCCAGCGTTTACCGCTCCTAAAATTGGTATTCTTATGGAATCTAATCCTATCTTTTTTAAAAAAGGAGTTTTAACTACTTTATCTGTATAAATACTAATAGATCTAGGAATATTTGATTCTCTTTCAATATAACCCTCATCTTGTAATTTTTTTACATGATAATAAGCTGAAGATGGATAAGCTAAAAAGGAAGAAAAGTTTTTAGCAATTTCTTCTAAAGATGGAGCGTACCCATACTTCTTAGCATAGGACACAATAAAATTATAAATTTCTTTTTGTTTTTTACCTATCATAATAACTTGACTTTCAAATCTCTTTCAAATATACTTATATTATACTTGAAACAAGTTTCAAGTGCAATCAAAAGTTATCCACAGAGAGTAAAAGGGTCGAAATTATTAAAATTAAGATATAAAAATTATGAGTAATTACACAGTCCGTGTTGAACTTCATAGTGCTCAGTATAATCCTGACTTTGAAATATTACATAGTGCAATGCAGAATGAAGGATTTAGTAAATTGATTACATCTGACAATGGCAAAATTTATCATTTACCTCGTGGTGAATACACAATTTCTACAAGTGAGAATCGTTCACAGGTACTAAAAACAACCCAGAGAGCTGTCCAAAAAACTGGTGAATCAGCAGAAATCCTTGTCACTGAATCAGCTGGACGTACGTGGGATGGTTTAAGTGAAAAAAAATAGCAATCAGTTTTTAAAAATCAATTCAAAAAATTAAAGGTCGGATTATTATTAATATAATTAAAAAATAAATTTATGGCAAAAACAAGCAAAAAAGTTGGTGGATTTGCGTCAAAATTATTGAGAAAAGATCTTCCTCGAAATAAAGAGAAATCAGTCGCTGCAAGTGCATTACGTCAAAGAAGAGGAAAATAAAAGGGTGCTTGGAAAAAGTGTTCGATTAGATAGAACTTGAGTGCTCGATGCGATTTTCAGTCCTTATTTATTTCAGAATGGCACGCATGATAGTGATCAAAAGACACACCTTCTCAACCACCCCACAATGGGGTGGTTTGTTATTAAAGGTAATAAAAATTTTAAAATTTGGTATAATAAAATTATGAAATCAATAGAATTAATAGTTAGGATAATTATAAAAAGAGGTAGAAAGATATTACTTTGCAAGTGTAATCAGCGAGACCAAGGCCACTATTTTCTTCCCGGGGGTCATGTTGAATTTGGGGAATATTTTATTGATACGATTTTTAGAGAATTGCAAGAAGAGATTGGATTAGAAAAAAATCAAATAAGTAATATCAAATATAAAGATTTTTTAGAAAATACATATGAAGAATTTGGTATTAAACATCAAGAACTTAATATGATTTTTACTGTCGATATCGATAATAATTTTGAGGTAAAATCAAAAGAGAGTCATCTTGAATTTGAATGGGTAGAGATAAGTGAAATACGAAATGTTAGTTTTCTGTCAAAAGAGATGATTTCTAAATTAGACATAATTTAAATATGAGAAAAATTATTTTAGCATCTACGTCACCACGAAGAAAAGAATTACTTGAAAAGGCAGGTTTAATTTTTGATGTTATTCCAAGTAATTATGAAGAAGATATGACTTTAGATTTAATACCAGAAGAATTAGCGAAGTTTTTATCAAAAGGAAAGGCTATAGATGTAGCAAAAAATTTTAATGACGCTATTATTATATCGGCTGACACTTTTGTTTCCCTTGACGATAAAATTATAGGGAAACCACATACAGAAGAAAAAGCAAAAATAACCTTAAAGACATTAAGTGGAAAAACACATTCTGTTTTTACTGGTTTTACAATAATTGATACAAAAAAAGATAAAATAGTTTCCAAGGTAGTTGAAACTAAAGTTAGTTTTAAAGAATTATCTAACGAGATGATTGATGATTATATAAAAAAAGGTAATCCACTAAAATATGCTGGTTCATATACCTTGAATGATATTGCTGATAAATTTATAGAAAAAATAGTGGGAGATCCTTTAAATATTATTGGTTTTCCTGTTGATACTATTATGGAAACATTAAAAGAATTTGGTATAAAAAAATTATGAAAAATTATCTTGAACACATCTCATTAAATGTTTCGAATCCAGAAAAATCTTTTCCTTTTTATAAAGATTTATTTCTGTTTCTAGATTATAAAATTATTGTGGAAGAAAAAGATTGTCTAGCTTTTAGAAAAACGGGGACACCTGATTTTTGGTTAAGTCCTACCAGAGCTGAATATTTGTCCAATAAATTTCATAGAAGAAATACAGGATTAAATCACTTGGCTTTTATGGTTAGTTCTAAAAAAGAAGTGGATAAGTTTTATAACGAATTTTTGAAAGTAAGAAAGATAAAGTCTCTTTATGAAAGCCCGAATCTGTTTCCCGAATATACCCCTGACTATTATGCTGTGTATTTTGAAGATCCAGATAGGATTAAATTAGAGGTTCTAAATAGAAAAAATTGATATGCCTGACGAACCTCAAAACCCAATTCCAGAAGAAAACTCTATCCCAGTAAGCCCTCAAGAGCCTGCAGGGCCAATATCCCAAGATATAAGGGTTTCCGAGCCCTCTAATATGCCCCTTGAAGCCCCAGAATCCCCTAAAAACGCAGATATACCCGTTTCCCTCAATAATGCTAATTCCGAAAATGAGCCTATTTCCACCCCTAGCCCCGAAGAAGCAATCCCATTAGAGCCAACGGATATACAAGTAAATCCTGCCTCTAACGGGACAAGTGAACCTTCAGTTGAGCCAATTTCTGAGCCCGTCCAAGCTATTGAACCTTCAACGGATCAAATACCAGTAAATGAGCCGTTAGCTTCTGAACCGGAAGTTAAACCTGAGCCGAATATTCAGGAAGTTAAACCTGAACCAGTTTCTGTTTCAAACTCTGGTGTAGCGAGCGAAATGAAATCTGAACCCGAGCTGAAAAAAGTAATTCCTATTCCAATAATTGTTTCTAATAAAAATAAAATCTTTGAACTTCTCGCAAAAGCTAAAAATGCAATTCAATTCCGAAAAAGAAAAAAGTTAAATCGTATTAT
>CAYZAZ010000057.1:3842-6250 GCA_964476545.1 uncultured Gammaproteobacteria bacterium | reverse complement strand
ATTAATTTAAGCTTTGTTTGTCCACCGTAGGTCTCAACAATTAAATTTTCTACTAAAGATCCACTTGCGCGAGAAGTACGAATAGTTTTTAAATCATCTTTTAAGCGCAAAATTATACTTTGGCAGGAAGAATTAAAAATAGAAATAATTGGATCCATAAAAAAGAATTAATTTCCTAATACCCATCTTTCGAGTTTGCCTATTTTAATATTTTCACCAAATTTGAGAACGGCTTCTTTGACTAAATTATCAATTTTTTTTGAAGAGTCGCGAATATATTCTTGAGTTAATAGTTCCTCTTTATTTTTTGCAGGCATTGAGGCTAATTGCATTGCAAGCTCATTTCCTAATTTAAGAAACTCTTGATTACTAGAAACAAAATCTGTTTCGCACATTATTTCAATAAAAGCAGCGATTTTTTTATTGTGATGGACGTAAGTAAAAATAGCTCCGGCTGCAGTTGGTCTTTTTTGTTTTTCTGAAATTTTATCTCCGGCTAATTCAACTAATTTTTTTTTGGCATTTTCGAGATTATTATTCGATTCTTCTAATGCTTTCTTGCAGAGTGAAAAAGAAACGCCAGTTTGGTCTCGGAGTAATTTTAATTTTGTAATATCAATCATTAATTATTTAGTTAATTATTATTTTTTGTATGATTCAAGCAATTCTTTTATTAGATATTCAAGTGATGAAGCTGAATCATCATTCCCAACAATTGGAAAGTTGACGGTTTCTGGATTAGAATTTGTGTCTGAAATGGCAATTATTGGAAGTAAATTACCCTTAGCTTCTTTAACGGCATTTTTTTCATGCTTGATATCGATTATTAAAAGAGCATCGGGCTTTTTTTCTAATTTAGTAATTCCTTTATAAATTTTTTTTAGTTTGAAAATCTCCTTTTCTAGTTTAACTACTTCATGTTTGACGAATTTTTCCCAGGC
This sequence comes from uncultured Gammaproteobacteria bacterium, assembly GCA_964476545.1. Taxonomy (GTDB): domain Bacteria; phylum Patescibacteriota; class Microgenomatia; order UBA1406; family GWC2-37-13; genus CAYZAZ01. Next base: position 5,309 of record CAYZAZ010000057.1, on the reverse strand, counting down.
ATTATTTTTTTTATCATCCTCTAATTTATTTAATTTTTTAACATTTTTCATAATTGTTTCAAAGTTTGTTAGAAGACCTGGTGGCCATTTAGAAGTGATATAGAAAATATTATTTTTATCGCAATATTCAGCAACATAGTTGCCTATAATCTTTTTTGTCGCAACTACTAGAAGTAGCTTGTTCTCTTTAGCTAGTTCTTTAAGATATTTTTTTGCTGAAGCAAATTGGATGGCGGTTTGGGAAAGATCAATAATGCCGGTACCATTTATCATTTTATAAATATATTTTTTGGCCTTGGGGTGTATACGATTTTTTTTGTGTCCTAAATGAACATTTGCTTTAAAAAGCTCTTCAATAATAGGATCAATGCTTTCTTTATCCATAGATAGATTTTAGCAGAAGAAGATTTTTTTGCAAGAGAAAGTTTAGTTTTAAAATTTTAAATCGATTTTTACTCCTGGTTTAGCTTCTTTAAAATAGAAAAGGCCTGTTTTTGGAGTATTTTCTGTAAAATATGACCAAGCTGAAATTTCAAGATATGGGTTTTTACTATTCCCTGATGATCCGGGGTAGATTACTAAATTTCCCGGCGTTGATCCAAAAAGGTTATGAGTAAAGGTAACTAATTTTATTGTCTTATTGATACAGATTTTAATTTTTTGCCCAAATTGATATTTACCTTTTAGATCTTCAAGCTTGATTGAGGTTTTAATATTGCCGTAGTTATCAATATGAGTGACAAAAAAATCTCTAATTTCTGGAATTTCATTAGAATGAATTTCTTCAAGTTCAAGTTGTTTTTCCATGCCGTCCATAAGGTGGGCGCAAACTCTTGAAAAAAGATCTCGGGAGCGAAATTGACTTCCTTTATCTAAATTAGGGTAACAAAAAACCTCATCTATTTTTTCTTTAATCATTGAAAAATCATTTCCAGCATTAGGACCACAAAGGTAAATTCCTGATTTCAGTTTAATAATAATAAATTTTGCCCCTTGGGCTTTTTCGACTCCGACTTTACTTTGGAGCCTGGGATCAGTATTTTGGAAAATAATAGTTTTTAGCGGAGTTCCGTATCTTTCTTCTGTTTGAACAATTTGAGAGATTAAAAATGAAGTATGAATTGTTGAAGGAGTTGAGGAAACAAAGCTAATTTTAGCGTGATCAGAATCGTGAGAGAAACCTTCGACAGTGGTGCGAAATTCTTGACAGGTTAATAGATCACTTGCCCAATCAGCGATAACAATAAGTTTTTTCATTTTATTTAATTAAAATTGATAAAATGCTAAAAATTGATGCAAAAATTATTATAAATGTTGCAATAATTGCAAACCATTTTTGAAATGAATTATTAGTATACTGACCCATTATTTTTTTGTCATTAGTAAATTTAATTAAAAAATAAAAAATTGGGGGAAGTGCCATAGCATTAATAATTTGACTAACTATTGCAATTTGAAAAAGATTAA
>CAYZAZ010000057.1:0-3832 GCA_964476545.1 uncultured Gammaproteobacteria bacterium | reverse complement strand
AAAGAATGTAAAATGATTTACTTTTTTGAAAAGAAGTATCTAAACTACCAGAAAAACCAAAAAATTCAGAAAATGCATAAGTTGTGGAAAGGCTAACGATAACAATTCCCATAAATCCAGCATTCATTATGCCAAAAGCAAAAAGTGTTGCTGCTAATTTTCCTGCAAATGGTTCAATGGCCATAGCGGCTTGTTCTCCAGATATAAGGGGAATTTTATTGATAAATAAAGTTGCGGCTGTAGCAACGATCATAAAAAATGAAAAAAAATCAGTTAAAAAGGCACCCCAATAAGTTTCAATTTGTGAAAATTTTAATTTTTCAATGCTAATTTTTTTATCTAAGCCAAAACTACTAATAAAAAATTGACCCCATGGAGTAATTGTTGTTCCTAAAACACCAAGTCCGATAATTATATAGTCTCTGATGTATTGATTGGTAAAATTAATGCCGTGTGGATAAAATAAGTTTCCAACTGCTAAATTCCAATCAGGTTTAGATTTTATTGCTGAAAAAATATATGCAAGATAGAAAAATGATGAAATGAGCATTACATTCTGGGTAATTTTATAATTGCCCTTAATTACGAAAAAAGCTATAAAAAAAAGTAGAATAATAATTAAAGGTATTGCTGGCAAGTTAAGAATAGTTGCCGTTGTTTTAAAAGCTGCTACATTGACAATAATTGTTCCAATATTGGCGATAAAAAGTAGTACAAAGATTAAAATTGAAGAACCAACTCCAAAATTTTCTCTAATTACATCTCCTAAGCCTTTACGAGTAATTAAGCTTAATCTAATTCCCATTTCCTGGGTAATTGCTAAAAGGATTGTTATTATAAGTAGTATAAATAATATTGGATAACCTAATTTGGCTCCGGCAATTGCGTATGTTGCGACGCCTGATGCATCATTATCGGCCATTGCAGTAATAGTTGCTGGACCAAAGACAGCGGCAAATATTAAAAAAAATTTTTTATATTTGAAAAAAAATTGTTTCATTTTTTTATTTAATTGTATGGATAAATTTTTCAGCAACATCGTCACGTTTAACAATACCAATAATTTTTCGCTGGTCGTCGATTATTGGTAGTGCATAGAGATGATATTTAATTAATCTTCTTAAAATATTACTTGCTGGTGTATTTTGATGAGCAACAATTACATTTTGCGTCATAAATTTATATATGGGAGTGTCATGTTCTTGAAGTATTAATTCAAATAGATTAACAACGCCAATTAATTTGTCTTCATCATTGGTAATTAATATATAATCTAAGTTGGGTAAATCAACCGCTTCTTTTTTAATTTTTTTTTCAACTTCACTAACGGTTGATTCTGGCTTTGCAGTAATAAATTCTGTTGATAAATATTCTCCAATCGAAGTTCCTTTAAATTTGAGTAATTTTTCGATTTCATCTTTTTTCTTTTTTTCCAGTTGTTTCAAAATTAAATCTCGTCTTTTTGAAGAAAATTGACATAGAACGTCAACTGCCTCATCAGGATCCATTAAGGAAAGAATTTTCTGCGTTTTTTCGTATCCAAGTCTTTTTAAGATAGCAATTTGATAATTAGGGTTAAGTTCGACAATTACTTTTAAAGCAAGATTGCGGTCAAGAAGATCAATAATTTTTGTAACATTTTTTATATTTGTTTTTTCTAAGTAGTCTGCTAAGTCAGCGGGGTGAAGATTTTTTAATTTAGTTTGTTCAGTATTTAAAATTACTTTACCACGAGAAAGTTCCAATGGTTGAATTTCCGCCCATGAAAGAAAATGTGATTGTGGTTTTAAAAAAAATAAATGTGCAAGTTTATTAAAATATTTTTCAATTTTAAGTTGTCTTAAAATACCTATAAAACCAATATCAACACCAGCAATGTAGAAAGTTAGTTTATCGTTGATTGCAACATCGTTGACCCGGACTACTTTGTTCCCACTTAGATCAATGACTTGTTTATCCAAAAGATTACGAAGAATAAAAAGTTCATTAATATCAACTTCTGATGAATTAAAATTTTTTTTAATAACTATTTTAGAATTTATTTTTATTAAAGCATCAATTGTTACAATTAAAGTATTTTTGGCTAAATCTTTAATGACTAATTTCGTAATTTGGGGGGTCTCTAGAGCTAAAAAAATTAAATCGTCGAGAATACCGACAGGAATATTATCTTCGGTAAATATTTTTTTTCCTCGAATCTCGGAAAAATAAATCATATGTTAATCATACAAAAAAAAACAATATTTTCAATTTGACTTTTATTGCTTTATTTTATATATTTTTGTTATGGATAATCGGATAGTAGTTTTAATGGGTATTTTTTTCTTTGTGTTTATTCTGTTTATAGGGATGATTATTTTTAAGGATCCTTTAACTCGATTAACAAGAGCAAAAGAAGACACTCTTCCATCAGTTGTTGATTCTGTTGTTTTTGCTTGGCCATTAACTGCAAAAGCTGATGGAAAAGAAAATGTTAGTATAACTGTTTTTCTGAGAAGTAATAAGGGAATTCCATTGTCAAATAAGAAAGTTAAACTTAAGTCAAATATAGGTTTAATTAAAGAGAGTACTGTTGTCTCAGATAGTGGGGGGAAATCGACCTTTATTTTATTTTCAGAAAATGAAGGTACTGCAACAATTGAAGCGATAGCTGAAGATATATATGTTTTAGAAAAAAAAGTCACAGTTTTATTTAAAAATTAAATTTAAATATGAGAATTTCAAAAGCAGTTATTCCAGCGGCAGGATTTGGTACAAGATTTCTTCCTCAGACAAAAGCGATGCCAAAGGAAATGTTGCCAATAGTTGATAAGCCAGTCATTCAATATGTTGTTGAAGAAGCAGTTGCTTCAGGAATAGAAAATATAATTATGGTAACAGGATCGAATAAGCGGGCAATTGAGGATCATTTTGATATTCCAGATGAAGATCTCACAAAAAATTTACTTCAGGGAGATAAGCATCATTTGTTACAAGTAGTAAAAGATATTTCTCAACTCGCAAATTTTATTTATGTTCGTCAAAAGGGACCTTATGGTAATGGGACTCCTGTTTTGGCCGCTGAAGCAATTATTGATAACGAACCATTTGCAGTACTATGGGGAGATGAATTTATTTATTCAAAGCCACCGAGATTAAAGCAAATGATTGAGGTATATGAAAAATATGGCGGCGTTGTCATATCTGGAGTAAAAATTGAGAATAAAGAAGACTTAAAAAGATATGGAATTGCAGATTTAGAGCCAGTTACAGGTAATTTGTTTAAAATTAAAAAAATTATTGAAAAACCAAGTCCAGAAGAAGCGCCTTCAAATATTGCTACCCATGGTGCATATATTCTTCCACCAGATATATTTAATGCATTGCGTTATCTAAAACCAGGTAAAGGTGGCGAGATATGGCTTGTTGATGCAATAAATGTTTTAAAAAGAGAGGGAATCCCTGTTTATACAGTAGTAATTAAAGATGGAAAATATTACGATACAGGAAATAAATTTGAATATATGAAAACAGTAGTTGAATTTGCCTTACAACATTCTGAAATTAAAGAAGAATTTAAAAAATTTCTAAAACAATTAAAATACTAATTTTTTTATTGCTAAATTAGTGATTATAAAAAACGTAATTTAATTATTCATCAAGAAATAACTTCAGCTAGTATAAATATTTATCTTTATTTTGTATTTAAATTTAATTTTTTAGTCTATTTTTAATCAGAAAAACGGGCTAGGAAATCTGTTTTGCTTAGCATAAACATAAACAGAAAAAAGAAAAAAAAGAAAGGAGGTGATCCATCCGCTCCTTCCAGAACGGATACCTTGTTACGACTTAA
>CAYZAZ010000056.1:5438-6292 GCA_964476545.1 uncultured Gammaproteobacteria bacterium | reverse complement strand
CCTACCATTAGACGATCCTCGAGTATTATTAGCATTGCGGGCAGGCCCGCCTGCAACGCTTATGCGTAGCATTGCGGGCAGGCCATTAGACCATCTCCCAAAAATTAATATTACCTATATTTTACCAGCTTTTAAGATCAATAAAAAGTTGAACATAAAAGAATAGCGTGAATATCAATATAAAAAAGAGCCTCGCAACAGTATCTATTGTTTAAAATGTGGACTATAGTCCGTTGACAAATCATTTCAATTTAATATTAAATTGAAATGTATGACACGGATCTCGAGATTCAAAATGAGAAGTGAGGTATATGATAAATTATTTAATCTTCTTTTTGAGGTCATTGGGAATAGAAATGACAAAGATGAGTTTAATAAGGTGATGATTGATATACTATCTCCTGTTGAAAGAATAATGATCGCCAAAAGAATCGTGATTATGTATTTAATAATTAAAGAAATTAACTACAAGACAATTTGTGATGTTGTGAAAGTATCAAATGCAACTGTTTCTAAATTTCGGTTGACGATGGAAAAAAGTGATGGAATTGTACCTTTATTAAAGGAGATGATAAAAATAGAAAAGGTTAAATTATTTTTTGAAGAATTATTGGATAGTTTAGCTGGACCGGGGGTAGTAGGTGTGAGCTGGAGTTCTGCTTGGAAAAGAAGAAATGATCTTGAACGAAAAAAGCAACTTGGAATTTAATTTGTCAATTTAATGTTATAACATTAAATTGACATAGATATTGTTGGGGGGGGAATTTAGTATTGTTAGAATGTTAAGAATCCAGTAGAATAGATTTCATGAATTCACAAATAATTACCCTTAAAAATGGTCTGCGAGTGATTTT
>CAYZAZ010000056.1:4838-5428 GCA_964476545.1 uncultured Gammaproteobacteria bacterium | reverse complement strand
TGATACGAAAGCTTTTCCTACAGTGACGACGCTTTTATTAGTCGGGGCGGGGAGTCGTTATGAGAATAAAGTAAATAATGGTATCTCGCATTTTTTGGAGCACATGTTTTTTAAGGGAAGTAAAAAATATCCGACTCCGGAAATTGTTTCTTCGACAATTGAGGGAATGGGCGGGAGCTGGAATGCTTTCACGTCCAAGCACTATACCGGATATTTTATTAAGGCGGCAACCGATCATTTTGAAAAATCAGTTGATATTCTTTCGGATATTTTATTGAATTCTAAATTTGAGGAAAAAGAAATTGCTAAAGAAAAAGGAGTGGTGACGGAAGAAATAAATATGTATGAAGATCAACCGCAATCAAGAGTGGGGGAGTTTTTTGAGAATATTATGTTTGCGGGTAATCCACTCGGAATGGATGTGATTGGGACAAAAGAAACTGTAGCGTCAATTTCTCGAAAGACTATTACGGATTATATGGAGAGTCTTTACTCACCAAATAATGTGGTTTTAGTGGTAGCGGGAGGGCTTGATTGTCATTCTGGGGAGAAGACGAAGTCGACGACTCCAGAATCGTTGTTAGATTCTG
>CAYZAZ010000056.1:0-4828 GCA_964476545.1 uncultured Gammaproteobacteria bacterium | reverse complement strand
ACTAGTATTATTAAGGAGAAATTTAAAAATTGGGCGCAAACAAAATCAATTACCTTTAAAAAGGTTGAAAAAAAACAGACTCAGCCAAATATTTTAGTCCATTATAAAAAAACCGAGCAGGCGCATTTTTGCTTGGGATTTCCAACTTTTGGAAGTAGCGATAAGCGAAAATATACTCTTTCTGTTTTAGCAACAATTTTGGGTGGGGGAGCTTCCTCAAGGTTATTTGTCGAAGTAAGAGAAAAAAGAGGCTTATGTTATTACATTCATACCGGACGTGAGCTATATCAAGACACAGGATATATTATGACTCAAGCGGGTGTGACAAAAGATGTTGTTAAAATTAATGAGGCAGTGAAAGCAACTTATAATGAATATCAAAAAATTATTTCTGGGAAAATAAGTAGCGAAGAAATAGCTAGAGCCAAAGAGATGTTAAAAGGGAGATTATTATTATCATTGGAAGATTCTTTTAACGTCGGGAATTTTTTTGGAATGAAAAATTTATTGGAAAATAATAGCGAAACTCCAGAACAAGTGATCGAAAAGATTCAAAAAGTTACCATTAAAGAAGTTCAGGCATTGGCCAAAGAAATATTTAAGTCAGAAAAGCTTAATTTTGCGATTATCGGGCCACTGACGGAGAAAGATATAAAAAAGGCAAGTTTTGATTAGTAACTACGATTCTGGACGGAGCCAGAATGACGGGAAAAACTAATAAATATGATTTATTTCTTTATTTTTATTTTAGGCCTTGCTATTGGTTCATTTTTAGATGTCTTAATTGATCGTATTCCCCGGGGAGAGTCAATTTTAGGTCGTTCGCACTGTGAGTACTGCAAAAAACAACTCCATTGGTATGAATTAATTCCGCTTTTTTCTTTTATAATTCAGGGTGGTAAAAGTAGGTGCTGTCGGAAAAAACTATCGCTTCAATACCCGTTGGTGGAAATAGTGACGGGAGGATTATTTGTAATCGCCATTGTCATTCCGAGCGATACTGGTTTTTTAATTGGATCCCTCGATGCGCTTCGCTTACTCGGGATGACAATCAAAGAGGCGCTTCGCTTACTCGGGATGATAATCAAATTTGGAATTATTTCTTGTTTGATTGTGGTGTTTTTTACTGACCTTAAATATCAAATTATTCCCGACTCGATACAAGTTGCTTTGTTTATTTTTGTACTTTTATTTAGTGCTATAAGTTACAAGCTACAAGTTACAAATAATTACTTATTACTTATTACTAATTACTTATTTTCTGGTTTTATAGTAATGGCACCAATTTTGCTTTTATGGCTAGTGACAAAAGGAAGGGGAATGGGTTTTGGGGATGTGAAATTGGCTTTTACGATGGGAGTTTTGTTGGGAATTAAGGGAGGATTAATGGCTTTATATATTGCTTTTGTAACTGGGGCGGTAACGGGCGTGATTTTATTAATCGGTAAAAAAAAGGGTTTGAAGAGTAAAATTGCCTTCGGACCATTTTTAGTTATTGGGACAGTGATTGTGTTGTTTTATGGTGGTAAATTAATGGAGATTTTTAGAAAAATATATGGAGTATGATTTATTTATTTTAATGAATCTTTTGCTAGTTTTCTCCCAAAAGCTTGTCTGGCTTCTTTTTCTATTTCTTGTTTAACTTCAGGAGTGAAATGCAATTCTTGACCTCGTTCGTTATGAAATATTACAGGTTTTGAATCTATGGGGGCTTGAAGATTACGAATTCTTTGTTCATCGATTGCTAATGCCCAAGCTTTTAAAAACATCCAATAATGTTCGGGAACAATTGCTTTTAGTTGAAATGGGTGTTTATGATATTCATCAAGTAATTCAGAGTTAGGTGGTCTATTTGTGCTTAATCTTCTTTCAGTCATTAATAAAGTATCTCAAATAGATTGTTCTAGTGCTATACATCACAGTTATGCATGTGACGAAAAAACCTTCATTTCTTTTTCAATTAATTTACGTAGATAGACGGACTTTGGCAATCTTTTTTTTTCAGATATATTTTGGAGAAAGGCGGCAATTTTGGCGGTAATAAAAAAAGTAAAGCGACTATCAGCTCGGCCTTGAGCGTAATTAATGAAGTCATCAATAATTTCTTTTAAATTATTTATCGAATATTTTTCGCAAATAATTTTTTCATCTTGATGATTGGCAAAAAGTGAGGGTGGATCGCCGCTTGAATAGAGAATAAGGACAGGTTTATTAAAACGAAGAGCAAGCGATATTTCATAACCAACGCTAATACTGGGGAATGAAGATTCAACAATCATAAAATTGCACGAGCTTATCCAATCTTCAAGTTGGCGATGAAATTTTATACGATCGTTTTTATGTTGGAGATGGATATCTTGTTCCGAAGTTTTGATAATATGATCTGATAAAACATGATAGTTTTTTGTTTTAAGAATATCAATAATTTTTTGATAATTTTTGAGATAATATTTTTTTCCAACAATTGATGCTGTAAAATATGCAATCATAGATATATTTTAATGCTATAATTATAGCACTTAATAATTTTTTTTATTTTATATGGAACAGACACTTATTGTTTTAAAACCAGATGCGGTGACACGAGGATTAATTGGGGAAATTATTGGCAGGTTTGAAAAGGTTGGTTTGAAAGTTGTTGCCTCTCGTTTTCTTCAAGTAAATAAAGAATTAGCAGAAAAGCATTATCCAGTGACGCGTGAGGCTTTTATTCGAGGGATGGGGGAGAAGACTTTGGAAAATTATAAAAAGTTAAATATTGATCCGGTAGAGAGATTGGGATCGGCTGATAGTTTGGAAATTGGAAAAAAAATTCAGGGTTGGTTAGTAGACTATATTACTTCCGGACCGGTGATGGCTTTTGTGTTTGAGGGGCCACACGCAGTGGAACTCGTCCGTAAAATTTGTGGATCAACCTTGCCTTTATTATCAGCTCCTGGGACAATTCGGGGAGATTTTAGCTATGATTCATCATATTTAGCCAATACGGGTAATCGACCAATAAAAAATCTTATTCATGCATCGGGAAATATTGAAGAAGCAAAATATGAAATTCCTCTTTGGTTTACGACTGCTGAGATCTACAGTTATGAGCGATCAGATGATAAAGCGATGAAGTAAAACTATAACAAGTTATAATAATTATAAAAATTATAATGGTTATAAATCAAACTGGGGGTTATAAAAGTCTTCCTTTTTTTAAACAAACTGAGATAATTTATGATTTTACGGTTGAGTTTGTTAAGCTTTATATTGACTATCGCTCTCGAACTAGAGATCAGATGGAGCAATCTGCACGAAGTGGTAAACAGAATATTGCTGAGGGGTATTTGCAAAAAAGTATTGAGAGTAAAATTAAATTGGTGGGAGTTGCTCGTGGTTCTTTAGAAGAACTTCTTAATGATTTTCTAGATTATCTTCGACAGCATAATTTTAAGCTTTGGAAAAAAGATTCGCCGGAAGCACAAATTGTTAGGAAATTAGTATATAACCGTTATAATAGTTATAATGATTATAAAACTTATATTCATAATCCTGAAAAGGCCGCTAATGCCATGATTTGTTTGATTAATCAAACAAATCTGCTTCTGGACCAAAAACTTCGTTGGTTAGAAGAAAAATTTGTAAAAGAAGGTGGCTTTCGAGGAAATCTTTTTAAAAAAAGAATGGATTATCGTCGGAAAATTTTATAATGGTTATAATAATTATAATCATTATAATCATAATAACTGCTATAATAAAACTCCTCAGCCCTTATAGCTCAACGGATACCTGCCCGCCAGTGCCATAAGCCGCTGTAGCTCAACGGATAGAGCAAACCCGTCCTAAGGGTGAGATAGGGGTTCAATTCCCTTCAGTGGCACAGGCTTTGGCAGGCGGGGAGCAAACCCGTCCTAAGGGTAAGATGGGAGTTCAATTCTTCCTAAGGGCACATATATTGGCGATCATAAAAATCTACTTGATTTCTTCATGGATAATTGATTATTATTAAGAAACACATTACATAATTAATATGTATAAAGAGGAATTAAAAAAACAATCAAAGAAATTTTTTTATGTATTATTTTTTCTTTTGAGTATTTTTTTAATTGCAAAATTAATTATCATTACCGATGGGAATATTTTGGATAATAAATATACTCTGAGTATAGTTAAAATTTATCGAATCATAGCAAAAAATAATCTGAAACCTTCGGTAGTTTTAGGAGAAACGGTAATAAAAAAATAAGTTATTTTCCAATTCCAAGAAGAGCTTCAATTTTATTTTCTTCGACCCTAATTGCGCCAAGATCAACTGGAAATTCTTTTTTTCTACCTTCTAAATCAATAAAACTAATTTTACTGTCAATTAGAGAAATGAAGTTTTCATGAAAGGGAAGAATGTCAAAATCGCCTTTAGTATTATGAGTAGACACAGATTTTACAGTACCTTTAAAAAGGAGTTGGTTGGCGCTTTGGATACGGAGTTCAAGATTTTGATCGGACATATGGGTTAATGGTTAATAGATAGTAGCTAATAGCCAATAACTAATAACTAATAAATAATAGATAATATTTTTTGTGTTACTTTATTGTATCTAAACTTTTGTCGCAATATAGTACAAGGCCCGGATCAAGATGATCGGCGGAACCAGCCAAGATATATTTCACATCTTTAACTGTTTGCTTGAGAGGAATATATTGACCGGGTTTCCCTGTTTGAGCTGAGGCAATATAAAAATATTGAGTCATGTAATTTTTTAAAAGAACAGCTCGTTTATAAATCATTTGGTCATCAATGGAAAGTTCAGATAGACCGACTAAAGAAACAATCCGGTCTAAGGCTGAA
>CAYZAZ010000055.1:0-6296 GCA_964476545.1 uncultured Gammaproteobacteria bacterium | reverse complement strand
CATTGGCGGACTACCTGGTACACGTACCACTATGATTATTGTCCCGATTATTGCCGCGGCGGGCTTTACTATTCCCAAAACTTCCTCACGGGCAATTACTTCCCCTGCAGGAACAGCCGACGTAATGGAATGCTTTTCAAAAGTAACATTTTCGACCAACGAAATTAAAAAAATTGTTACTCAAGTTGGGGGTTGTATTGTTTGGGGGGGTCATTTAGGTATTGCCCCCGCAGACGATATAATCATTCGCGTCGAAGAACCACTTTCGTTTGAATCCTTTGACAAAGTTGTCCTATCAATAATGGCTAAAAAAATTGCCGTTTCAACAAATCATCTAATTATTGATATTCCGGTTGGAAAAACAATGAAAGTTCATCATCTAACTGACGCTGAAAAAATTGGCAAAAAATTTATATCTCTTGGTGAGCGTTTTGGAATTAAAGTGATAATCGACATTAACAGAACCGAAGAACCGGCTGGGTCTGGCATTGGTCCAATTCTTGAAGGCATCGATGTTCTGAAAGTCCTTGAACAAAAAAAAGATCGCCCTTTGGCGCTTGAGGAAAGATCATTAAATTTAGCCGGAAAACTTTTAGATATCTGTTATCAAGATGCTAAAATTAATAAAAATGGTTTGAAAGAAGCAAAAAAATTACTACAAAATAAATCCGCTTTAAAAAAATTCCATGAAATAATTAAAGCCCAAAATGGTAATAATCAAATTAATTCTGAATCAATTAAAATAAAAAGTAAATTAACTGAAATAAATGCTGAGATCACTGGAAAAATCAAAAGATTAAATATTCATAACCTTAGTTTAATTTCAAAATTGCTCGGCGCCCCAAATGATAAATTCGCCGGTATATTTTTAAAAAAAAGAATTAATGATAAAATTGAGAAGCATGAACCAATTTTAACTTTTTACAGTAATAATTCTTATAATCTCAAAGAAGCAAAAATAACATTAAAAAATTTTCCAATTTATAGCTATGAATAAATTTCTAACTTTATTAACAATCATTTTAATCTTGGGAATATCCTGTTTTGTTGTCTATCGAGAAGGTACTTTGCCAGTTGATAAAAATAATAAAACAACCAAGATTTTTGTTATTAATCAAGGTGAAAATTTAAATGAAATCGCCAATAAACTCTCCGCCGAAGGCCTGATTCGCAACCGTCTAGTTTTTTATTTAATTATTAAACAAATGGGTTTAGAAAAAAAAATTCAAGCCGGTGACTTTCGTCTTTCTCCATCCATGGATGTTTTTAATTTAACTCAAGCGATGCAACATGGCACGCTGGATATTTGGGTCACTATTGTTGAGGGTCTGCGCAAAGAAGAGATTGCCCAAACTATTGCCAAAAAATTTGAAATTCCAGAAATTGAATTTATTACTCTCGCGACAGAAGGCTATCTTTTTCCAGACACCTATCTAATACCAACCACTGCCACTGCAGAAATGGTAATTAGTATTATGAAAAATAATTTCAATAAGAAATTCGATGAAGAGCTTCATAATAAAGCGAAAATTAAGAAACTCAGTGAGAAAGAAGTGATTATTTTGGCCTCCTTAGTTGAAAGGGAAGCCAGACAAGCAACAACGAGAGAAAAAGTCGCCAGCATTATTTTAAAAAGATATCTTGAAGATTGGCCCCTTCAAATTGATGCTACAGTACAATATGTTCTTGGCTATCAATCCAATGAAAAATCTTGGTGGAAAAGAGAACTATCTCTTGAAGACTTAAAAATAGAATCCCCATATAACACTTATAAAAATAAGGGTTTGCCACCCGAGCCAATTTGTAATCCTAGTTTGTCGTCAATTAAAGCCGTCGTCAATGCCGACGAAAAAACACCTTATTGGTATTACTTAACTGATAAAAATGGCGTCATGCATTATTCAATCACTCTCGAAGAACACGAAAAAAACATCGGTAAATATTTACAGTAAAAATAATTCACACTTTAAACCGTCTAATTTTCTTTCTGGACTTTCTAGACATAGATAGATAATTCTTTTTAGACACAATTGAACGATTAAGTTTTTTTTCCAGAGCTTTTCTCGCATTACCAGCAATGCTTCCACCAGCTTTTGCATCTTCTTTTAGTTTTCCTACACCTTGAGAATCTTCATTACGGTGAATCTCTGTCGTTGACCTTTCACCAAGCATATTAAAAATTAGTTCAAAATCATCCATATGATCACGTAAATTTTGCCGTTTTAATCCCTTAAGTTTCTTATAATCACTTGGAATAATACCAAAAGTAGCTTTAGAAATTTCTGCCGTTAAAATTTCATAATCTTTTTTTTCTTGAGCGCCACGCTTTTGCCATTCATCAGTTAATTCTTCGCGAATAACAATTCCTCGCATTCTTTTTTCAATCCAGTCTTCTGAATAACCTTTAAGTTTATAAAGCATACGAGTTCTTTTTGTTGCTAATTCTGGATCTTCTATTTCTTGAATCCTTTCATAGCCAACTTTTGCTAACCAACGTTTAAATGGCTCAGCTCTTGAAGAAGGAATTGACTGAATAATTCGAAAAATATTTTCTGTGTCAGCACAATCTGTCTTGTATAATTTTCCATCAGATGCAAATAATTTCAGTTGTACGATTTTTTCGGACAACTCACCCCCATCTTCTTGTTTTATTTTAATTTTTAAATCACTCCAATATCTTCTTGGTCTAGTACTATCTGTCAAGGCCTCAATTACATCCACCACAGAAAACCACCATTCATCTTTATAAATTATTTTTCTAATTTTTTTTCCTTTAAATAAGGCAATTTTTGTCGTCTCCATTTTCAGTTTATTCTATCATTAATGAATATCGTTTTCTTGCATGGAAGAACTTTCATTGTTTGATGTTGGAGCTTGTCTTTTAATTACTTCTCTTGGTTTTGATCCCTCAGCCGAGCTTACATAACCGGCCGCTTCCAACTGATCAAGTACTCTAGCCGCTCGCGCATAACCAATCGAAAGTTTTCGTTGAAGTAAAGAAGCAGAAGCTTTGTCAGACTGCATAATAATAGAAATTGCTTGGTTAAAAAAAGGATCGTTATCGCCAACAGAAACTCCTCCCCCAACAGCAAAGCTTTCATCATTAGTCTCAGTTACTTCTTCAGTATAATGCACCTCAGGCACTTGAGATCTTAAAAATTTCACAACTTGATTTACTTCCCGCTCGGTAATAAAAGGCCCTTGAATTCTTCTTGGTTTTGCTTGATCTGGTGGCAAAAATAACATATCGCCTTTGCCTAATAATTTTTCAGCTCCTGGCATATCAATAATTACTCTTGAATCAATCATCGAAGAAACACTAAAGGCCACTCGGGTTGGAATATTGGCCTTCATCAGTCCCGTAATGACATCGACTGATGGACGTTGAGTCGCCAAAAGTAAATGAATACCAGTTGCTCTCGCCATTTGGGCAATTCGCGTAATTAATTCTTCAGCATCTCCTGGAGCAAAGATCATCAAATCCGCTAATTCATCAATAACAAAAACAATAAATGGTTTTTTTACAACACCCGCGGTAGTATTAAAACTTTCAATATTACGTGCGCCCACTTTTGAAAACTCTTTATAGCGATTTTCCATTTCTGCAACAGTCCAACGCAAAGCAGAAATTATTTTTTCCGGCTCAACGATAACTTCGGTTAATAAATGAGGAATACCATTATATTGCGTTAACTCAACTCTTTTTGGATCGACTAAAATCAATCTCAAATCTTCTGGTCGAGTACGAAATAAAAAGGTCGTAATCCAAGCATTTAAAAGTACCGATTTACCTGAGCCAGTTGTCCCAGCGATTAATACGTGAGGCATTTTTTCAATTGTCGCCGCTTGAACTTCTCCTGAAACATCCAATCCAAGGGGTACAAGTAATGGACTATTATTTTTAGTAAATACAGGCGCACTAAACAATCTTTTTAAAGTAACTATTTCCGCTCTCTTGTTTGGAATTTCAATTCCAACTAATGATCGCCCTGGAATCGGCGCTTCAATTCTTACCTGTCCAGTTGGCGCCGCCAAAGCCAAAGCCAAATCATTACCTAACGCAGTAATCTTTGAAAGTTTTGTCCCCATGGTAATTTCCAAAGCATACTGCGTAACGGTTGGCCCACGATTTACCTCAGATACTCGCGCTCTGATTCCAAAACTATCTAAAGTTTTTTCAATTACGTCGGCATTTTTTTTAACATCGCCTCGATCTGCCTCTTGCTGTTCCAGATCTAAAAGTAAGTTTAGAGGAGGATAAACCCAAGTCGACCCGGTCATTCCTGACATTGGCTTCATTACTAAGTCTTTTGGACTATTATTAGGAATAAATTGCGCTGGAACGGCAGGAACTGGCTTTGTTCTATTATCAATAAATTTTTTATCTTTAATAAACTGCTCTTCGCCAACTGACAATTTAACTTTTGTATTTAATTTATTGTCTTTAGAAAATAACTGTCTAAAAACATATTGTTTCAAAAAATTTACAATAATTTTTATTACATCAACTAAAAATAGCGCAAAAACATCAATTGAGGTATCAAGAAAAAGAATAAGCCCAACGAAAAATATTATTAAAACAATTGTCAAGGCTCCAAATAAACTAAAATCAAGCTTTAAATTTTCAAATATTAGCTTTCCCCAATCTCCTGTTTGTAATATTCCAAGTAAAGAAACAAAAATTAAAATCAATCCACCACTCACATTAAATTTTACAAACTTCAATTTCTTTGAATTAAAAAAATGACCAGAGACTAAAAATATAATAATTGGCACAAATATTGACAGTCCTCCAAATCGAGTAACTAACCAGCTATTAATCTGCGCAAGTAACCGCCCATTATCTAATGGATTTAGTAAATTTACAAAAGATATAAATAACAAAAGCGCTACAGCAACGAAAATAAACCCTAGGATATTAAATATCGTCTTATTATTAACTTTAATTTTAAAAAATGGAAATTTAAACATCGATCTTCTTCTTGCCATATTATAATAATACAATATTATTGGATGTATTTGTTGTATTATGAAGCCACTATCATCTGCAGATTAATTCTTCCCTGATTATCTATTTGATAAACCTTTACTTTCACTATATCTCCAATTTTAACTACTGTATGAGGATCACGAATAAATCCCTTACCCATTTTTGAAACATGAACTAAGCCTTCTTTTCCTGGCAACATTTCAACAAAAGCTCCAAAAGGCAAAATTCTTTTCACTGCACCTTCAAACTCTTCACCAACTTTAATTTCTCGAGTTATATTTTCAATTTGAGCCACGGCTAAATCTACTTTTTCACGATCTAAACCAGAGATCGTCACTGTCCCATCATCGCCAACTTCAATCTCAGTTTCTGTCTTGGCAATTAAAGCCCGAATATTCTTTCCACCTGGTCCAATTATTTCTCCAATTTTATCTTGAGGCGGAGTCAGGACAACTACTTTTGGCGCATATTTTGAAATTTCTTTATTAGGTTTGCTAATTACTTTCTCCATCTCACCCAATATCATTAATCTGGCCACTTTTGCTCTTTCAAAAATTTCTTTAATCATCTTATCTGTCAACCCTTTATTTTTTACATCAAGTTGAATAGCTGTGATACCATCAACGGTTCCGGCAACTTTAAAATCCATTTCTCCAGCAAAATCTTCAAGCCCAACGATATCTGTTAGTACTTGGTATACGTCATCTGACTTTGTCACAATTCCCATCGCGACTCCTGCTACTGCCTGTTTCAAAGGAACTCCAGCATCCATTAGAGCAAGAGATGACCCGCAGACACTTCCCATAGATGAAGATCCGTTTTCAGAGAGAATTTCAGATACGACTCGGATTGCATATGGAAAATCGAGGGGAGTTGGAAGTACCGGTTCGATCGCTTTTTCCGCTAAGGCTCCATGGCCAATTGCCCGCCGTGATGGACCAATCATCCGCCCGGTCTGGCCGTAGGAATAGGGCCCGTCTGAATAATGATGAATATATCTTTTTGATTCCATTCCTTCAGGACCTTCAATTAATTGTTCTAAAGTTGAAGAACCTAAAGTGGCGATGGATAAAACTTGAGTTGAACCTCTTTGAAATAAAGCCGATCCATGAGTTCGTGGAAGAAGCGAAACTTCAACTTCAAGTTCACGGACCTGATTAAATTTTCTTCCGTCCGGCCTGAGTTTTTTATCGAGCATGTCAGATTTGATATTTGCATAATTATATTTTGTGATTGCGGTCATTATCTGTTTTGTATCAAACTTTTTATCTAATTTGATAAAATCATTTGGAAAGAGCAAAAAGTT
>CAYZAZ010000054.1:5463-6458 GCA_964476545.1 uncultured Gammaproteobacteria bacterium | reverse complement strand
ATGGGCAATGATAACAAATGAATTTTGGATTGCTTCGCTTCGCTCGCAATGACAGAGAGAATATCTCCTATTTTTTTCCCTGTCTCTTCATAATTTTCCAATTGACTTTCGGAAACATTGAAAAGATAGATTAAAGGTTTAATTGTGAGAAGATTGAGGGGTTTAATAATTTCTTTTTCTTCATCGGTTAACTCAACGTTTCTGGCAGGAATTCCTTGATTAAGTGATTTAATTAGTATTTCTACAATTTGTTTGAATTGTTCTAAAATTTTTAATTTTGATTTGTCATTTTGATCTTTGACTTTTGATTTTTGATTTTTTTCGAGAGTTTCCAGGTCGGCAAGAATTAATTCTTGTTCAATGATTTTTATATCATCAAGGGGATTAATTTTTTCAGAAACGTGAAGAATATTTCCATCTTCAAAAAGGCGCACGACGTGGACAATGGCGGCGACTTCGCGAATATGGGATAAAAATTTATTTCCTAATCCCTCTCCGGTTGAGGCGCCTTTGACAAGTCCAGCAATATCATAAAATTCAATCACAGCCGGGACAATTTTTTGTGTATCGACAATTTTGGCAAGAACGGGCAGTCTTTCATCAGGGACTTCGACGATGCCGACATTGGGTTCGATGGTGCAAAAAGGATAGTTGGCGACATTGGCCACTTGTTTTTTGAGGAGGGCATTGAATAAAGTGCTTTTTCCAACATTGGGTAGGCCGACGATGCCGATGGAAAGTTTCATGTAGTAATTATATACTACTAAAATTCAGCTTGGTAATTAGTTTGTTCAGTATTGACTCATCAATACTTCGGCAAGCTTTATTGTCTTTTTTCATTCTAATGAGTGCGAATTGGAGGAAGATGGGTAAACATTATAAAGATAATTTTATGTTGTAATTTTTTAAATTGAACGATTTAATATTGTTATATAAAGATTGTTAGGAAGAGTTAACAATATTAAATCGTTCAATTTAAAAAATTACAGCATAAA
>CAYZAZ010000054.1:0-5453 GCA_964476545.1 uncultured Gammaproteobacteria bacterium | reverse complement strand
AGGAAGAGTTAACAACTCTTCGTGGTTGGTTAGGGTTAGTTTATTGACTTATTTTTACTAGACCTTGGCCATTTGGAAATAGTCTATTAGTCTCTTGATCAAATTTGTTTAAAATTTCTATTTTTTCTAGCGGTTTTGGTTGTATTACAAAGTTAAAAAATAAATTGTGCATTTGATCTCCATATTTATCAATTAATTGTTGATAAAAATTAATCCTTTGTTCGTCAATTTCATCACCTATATATTGATAAAACATATTAGTAACTATTTGTCTTTGATAATATCTTACAGCGCATTCAGTAAAAGCTTGGGACAAATTAGGGTTTTGATATTGATGTATAACTTCATGGACTAGAAAGTTTATAAACATTGTATGTATAAGAAAATCCATTGCTTTTTTTTTATCTCCACAACGACTTATTAAGTATTTTTGAGTATATTCTGGCAATCTGTCCCAACTCCAAAATTTATTTGGATCATCAACAACTATTAGTTTTCCATAAGAAGAAATAAATGCACCTGTATCATCCCTAGGTGATAGATTTATTTGGTTCCAATCCGTATATAGAGTTTCAAAAGCATCTCTATCTGAAATAATAATTCTATTTTCAACGTTTCTTGTACGATCAAAAGTGTCCCAAGGTATGTATTTTTTATATTTTCTCAATATAGTTTGATCTATATCTCTTACAGTTCTTTTTACAAGTGAATCCTGCTTAGGTGTAAGTATAGAAGCGTCCATTTTGAGATTATCTATAATGTCAGTATGGGCAACAAAAGGTTCGTTAATCCTATCATTCATATATTTAATTTAATGGTTGAATTTAATTCAAATAATATTTAATAATACCAACTTAATTCAATTTATACAATTATTTTTTGACCGTGAATAGATAATAGATAAAGTCAACAAATAAATATAATAAATGTTTAAAACATCATATATAATTTAAACAATATGACGGAATCAGGAGTTGATAATGTTTCAAGAACAGAGATCCCTAAACGATATGAATTTCGCGGATATATTCCATCAATCACGCGTAGATATGAAATATCGACAGACCTTCTTTCTCAAGAAAGATTTAAATTTATACAAATTATTGGGAAAGAATTAAATGCTCTTTCTTTTTACAAATGTTTAACTTTAAAAGGATCACTTTCTAAAGGAAAAATCCTTACAAAAAAAAATGCTTCTTCAACTAATATTAATTTTGGTTGTTTTCTTGATTACGATAGGATCATTAATTTGTCGGATAAAAAATTAAGAAGTTTGTGTAAAAAATATGGAGTTGAATATGAACTGAATTCAAAATTAGACGATATGAGTCAAGAACAATATAAATATAATATTTTTCCTTCAGATGAAATAACTCCGGCAATGTATGCGAAGATAAGATTGGTTAGAGATATTACAGAAAAATTGATAAGAAGACAAGGAAAAAATTATTTTAATGATCAAGAAATGAAGCCGAGTATTGATCCGGAAATTTCAATTATTTCTCTTGATGGGCCATTTTCTATCTATTCAACTTTGACCAACTATGAAAAATATAGAGTTGAAGGAGATGAAAATGAACGGATCAATACAACTCGCGCCCTTTCCTTACCATTTGGGATGATAATAAGCGGAAATCTTACTTCATATATGAAAGTTTTTTTTAATAAATTGAAAAGTTTTAATAACGAAACCGCAGAGTTAAAATGGCAAATTGTTAGAAAAGCAATTATTGATAATGAAAGATGTGGTGAGGTACCCTCAAATATTGAAGCTGAATTTCCAAGAACAATTGGAGAAGCTATTGAAATATATGCAAGTAAACCTAATTTAATTAAATTATTAACTTCTTTTGTTCATGCTTTATTTGGTTTGAAACGGCAACGTAACTACTAAGTAGGAATAAGTTGGACATTTTAGTTGTTAAATAGATTTATAGTTTTATTTTAGATTGTTGTATTAATCTAGTTCACTCCGGGGGTGGAGAAGGAGAAAAGTTGCTGGAAGGCTTAAATATGATATTATAGCCGCATGACAGAAATAGTACGTAACGAAATTAGAGTTGCGAAAGCTCCTGCAGATTTTTTGGGTTTGGTGGGTCAAGTATATTTTGTTAGACTTTGGGATCCAATGAACGGCGAATTAAAGACAATTGGTACAATTTATCCTGATGGTAAATTTGCTCCGCCAACATTAATAGATTTTATAAGAGGAAATGAAAGTAACTTATTTATTATGCCAAAATATCAAAGGATTTTATCTCAAGCAAAAATGCCTCATCCTTCAACCAGTCGCTAACTTCGCAGAAAATAACCTGCATGGATATGGATTGTGATAGACTTGATCAAAATATATGTTTTTATTAAAAGATGCTGATTGGGAAGTAAAAAAAACAAAAGAAAAAGGACGAGGAATTTTTTGTAAAAAAGAAATAAAGGCCGGCACGGTGATTGGTGATTATCTTGGAAAAGTGCTTAAGACGGCGGAGTACGATTTGGAGAAAGATAAAAATGGTTTGTATCTAATGTATCTTACAGATGAAGTATCGATCTATCCTAATTTGAAAAAACCGGATATTCATCTTTTGAATCATTCCTGTGATCCAAATTGTTGGATATATATTTATTGTGGTCATACTTTAGTTTTTGCTTTAAAGACGATTAAATCTGGGGAGGAATTGACAATTTCATATTTACTGAGTCCAGATGATGATTGTAATCCTTGTGCACATCTTTGCAAATGTGGGAGTAAATATTGTCGGGGGACGATGCATTTAACTAAAGAAAAATACAAAATTTGGCAAGATTTTCAAAATAAAGAAAGGAAAAAAACTAAAGTCGCCAAATTTATTATTGGAAAAAATCTGCCGAAACTTAATTCTTATCCAAAAATAATTCCAACTAATCCAATTTATAAAAAAATATCTTCTTGAAGTATCCCACTCCGGGGGTAGTAAAAAAATTTGATTTTGACTTTTGGTGATTTTTCTGCGTATAATGAATTTATGGATATACAAGTCATTTTTTATACTTTAGCTTCTCTTTTTATGCTTCTTGGGATCATGATTATGGTTGCGATTATTTATTTTTTGTGGAAGATGGAGCGGGGAGCAAAGAATATGTGCACTTTTTTTGCTGAAAAGAAAAATGAAATGGCCGGATTAGTCGGAACCGGAATCTTGGCTTTGGTTTTTAAGAAAATAAGAGAACATTTTAAAAAGGAATAAAAATAAAAGTTTGTACTCGTTTTTAAATTAATAATTAATATAAATCATATGGCAGATAACAAAAAATCTCCTTTGTTTGGTATTGGGTTAGCAGTTGGCGCTGTCTTAGCTGGTTTGGCGGCTTTTTTCTATAATCCAATCTCTGGAGAAAAGCATAGAGCGGAAGTAGAAGAGAAAATAAAGGAATTTGAAGAAATGCTTCGGGAAAAAGAGATTGATAAGCGAGTGAAAGAGATTTATGGAGAAATTACAGCTGAAGTAAAGGCAAGATATTTAAAAACAAAAAAAATGTTGGTCAAGAGATTAGCCGTTTTGAAAGTAAAAATTAAAAAAATTGATAAAGAAAAGTATTTGGAGTTAGTTAATGAAATAGTTGAAGAAGTAAAGGTGGAGTTTAAGCACACGGAAGAAATTGCAAAAAAACTCAAAGATCAATTGGTAGAGGATTGGAAAAAAATTACGTGATACGAATGGATTTAGTCATCCTGGTAATCCTTCGACAAGCTCAGGATTATCCAGGATCGTTGTTTAGACGACGATTCTGGACGAAGCCAGAATGACCAGAAATCAAGATGATAAATTATTTTATCTTATTTAAAAACTCCAGGAGGTATTGGACAAGGACAATTTTGTGTTTTTGGCTGTATTGGATTTCTCCATAAAGAAGTTGGTTAATTCGGTGCATTAAATTATCGTGGATAGTAGATATTTTTTCCAGTAGCTTTATTTTGGCTTCAGAGGGAAGCAGAGAACTTCTGCGGATATTATTTACAAAAGTAACTCTTAAATTTCTCACCGGTAAAATTATCTTTTCACTTTCATGAGTAATTTTTATATTTTGGATATCAAATAAAATATTTTCAAGAATCTCGGCAAGAGCTTTTGTTTTAAGCTGGGGAGCTAATTCATTTTTTAACCAAAGACTTGAATTTTGGGTAACTAAATTTTGGGTCATGGTTACATCAGACAAAGTCAATTTTTCTTTTTCTTGAAAGATTTGAATAACTGGCAAGATAGAATTGACTGCATTTTGATCTAGGGCTTGAAAGGTGCTAAAAATTGTTTCAATCGTTTCTTTAAAAGCGGGGAGAAGATGAAGATTATCGTTTGTTTCATGAAAATAATTAAGGATAAAATTGGGAAAGTTTTTTAGATGGCTAATGACGTCTAATCTTTCTTCGATTTTATCTTTAAGACTCATTTCATCTTTGAGAATTAATCTTTCGATTTCTGCTTCGGCAAGTGATTTGGCTTCATCAATAAGTTCGAGATTTTTAAGAATTTTTTTATCGGCTTTCTCGGCGAGTTCATCTAAATTTGAGGAAGGGTTCATGATATGAGATCATTGACATTTTTGATAATTTGTTCTTTGTTTTTTTGAACGAATTCTTGTTCATAAGCAAGAAGTGAGCCTAAAGTATCAACTTGTTTGCCTGGCATTTTAACAATTTTTTTTAAAAGATTCTCCTTAGTTTTTAAAGGTAAAAAATAACTGTTTTTGATAAGAATGATTAAAGCGCGTTTTTTATCCATAGGTTTTTTTGAATTTTTCATGCCATTGCTGGGCGAAATTGTTTTGCGGCTTGAGCAACTTGGGCGGGTTGTCTGAAAACTGGACCAATGTTTTTGGAAGCGATTGAAAGGGTGTCTTTAGCGATTCCAGCTTCTAATTTCCAGATATTTAATTGATCACCAGCCATTTGCCAAACTTCTGCGACAGGAAGTGGAGTTACTAAATCAATTGCTTCAAAAATTGGTTTTAATGCAGTTGGAACGTGATTATACATATTGGCAAAAAGACCAGCTTTTTTTCCTTTTGAAACAACATCTTTACCAAAGGATGCAATTTTCGCGGCGTCATTGGTTAGTTCAAGGCCGGGAATTGGTTCTACTAAAATAAAACCTAACATTAACAGTTGGTTAAGTTTCTCTTCTTGAATTTGTTTTGCTTTGGGATTAGCTTGCATCTCTTTTGTGGATTTATTTATGGCTGTGAGAAGTTCTTTCATTGTCGCCATTGATAATAATTTTTTTTGGGCTTGCTGTTCTTTTGGAGTAAGTTCAGGATTTTGGGTAGTTTCTGGAGCCTTTTTTTCAGTTTCTTTTTTTAATTCATCCTCGTTTGCCATATGAAGTAATTATAGTTAGCAAAATTAAGGCTGTCAAATACAAAAAGGTTCTATAACAAATGTTGTGGGTAACTTTTAATACTTTAGACTATCTTCACAG
>CAYZAZ010000053.1:5173-6706 GCA_964476545.1 uncultured Gammaproteobacteria bacterium | reverse complement strand
CGAGACCTGCCCGCAATGCTTCGCATAAGCGATGCAGGCGGGAGCGGATTGCGAGGTAGCGAGCAGAGCCTCGCAAAAGAGAAGTATCATGAGTGACAGAATCTATCGAAAACTTACAAATTACTTTATTATTTCTATAACTTGATCTACTTTTTCCGGTGATTGGACAGTAATGATGTTTTTAGTTTTTGTAATTGATGGTAGGTAGCTTTGACCAAGAACTTTTCCTTTATTAATCCAGTAAAGATCAAGGTCGACCAGGGTATTTTTATTCCAAAAAATTCGTTTACTGCTTTCTGGAAAATTAAAAAGCATGCCATCGGCTTGAATTTCTTCTTTTGAGTGGACATCCATTAGGCCTTGTTGCCATTTTTGGGGAGTGTCAGCGAGGAGAAGTGAATAGTGATTAGTGGTTAGTGAATAGTTAATAGTTTGATGGTTTTTTAATTTTGAATTTTGAATTTGATTTGACATTTGAGCTTTGACATTTGAGTTTAATTGTTTTTTATAAATTCTTATCGTTGGATGGTCAAAGACGCTCCAGGTTTCTTCAGCGGCTTCATCACGTAGCACATAGCACATATCATGTAACAAACAAATTTTTGGGTTGGAAGAAAATTCGGCTATTTTGGTAAAACCAAGTTTTCCTGAGAATAAATCATCATAATATTTATTTAAAAGAGGGTATTTAGATTCTAAAGATTGACAATTTTTTTTTAAAAACGGGTTAAACAGTTTTAAGATTTGGTTTTGAGTTTTAAGTTTTAAGTTTTGAGTTTGATTACAGGTGTGGTTCGCCCAAATTCTTCTTGAGGGGACAAAAATATAATCGGCTTTTTCCAGGTGCTGTTTTAAATCTTCTTGAAGTTGAGGACTAATATCTAAGTCATAAAAATTAAAGGAAATGTAGTTTAGGTTGTAGTTTACAGGTAGGGGGTAGTCAGAAGAGGGAATGGGGATGTCGACGACGTTGGCTGTCTCGGAAAGGACATAGCTATTGGCGGGAATATTTTTAAAAATCCAATCTGAGGCCTGAAATCTAACGTCTGGTAATTGATAGATTTTAAGATAGGCTAGGCCGGGAATGAAACATAAAACACATAACACGTAGCACGTAACATAAATTAAAAATTTATAATTCATAATTTTGAATTTTAAATTTAATTTTGAATTTTGAATTCTAAATTTTGAATTAATCCAATTATAAAAAATATCCCATGCATAAAATAAAAATAGAATGCTAAAAATTGTCAAAATAGGGAGTATTGGTGCCATAAATCTTGTCCATTTAGCGAAGATAAAGGCGTTGGGGAGGAAGTAGATAAGAAGGGCAAAGCGGAGAAAATTAATTAGATTAATATTATTTAAATGCTCGAATACGTCTTTTTTTTCGGCGAAATGCGATATAGACAGTGGTTTTATCTTAACGATTCGACGCAAAGACTTCTCAAAAAAAGACGCATTTTTCGCATTAATTTTTTTTACTTGATTATCTTTACTTCTCCAAGGTAAAAAAATAAAGCCTAAGATGGC
>CAYZAZ010000053.1:0-5163 GCA_964476545.1 uncultured Gammaproteobacteria bacterium | reverse complement strand
TGGCGAGGATAAATTGTGGCCAGCCAAGGGCATTGGGAAATATTTTAATAAACTGAAATGCGATTGGAATTGCGCCTTCAAATTGACGAGTATAAAAAGCGATGTAGCGTCCCAGAGCCACGTCTCCTTCGTAACGAATGGCTCCCAAAAATTCATTGAAATTGAGAAGATTATGAGGGGAGAATAAAATAGTAAAAATAATTACCCCAGATATAAAAAGTGACCATTGTGCCCACGATCGTGAAACGATGGTAAGGGTATTTTTTAAAAAATGTTTTTTTGGAAATTTAATTTTTAAATTATTAATAAATATGGCAAGAATTGGCACGGCTAAAAAAATAACTGCGGAAATTTTGGTAGCAATGGCTAGCGCTGAGGTTGTAGTTAGTAGTAGGTAGCCCGCCTGCAACGCTTGATGCGTAGCATTTGCGGGCAGGTTAGTAGTTAGGGATGGGTGTTTGTCATCCTGAACTTGTCCTTCGATATACTCAGGACCCTGAGCTTGTCGAATGGGTTTCAGGATCTTTAAGGAAAAATAAATAATCAAATTATAAAACAACATAAGTAATGATTCGGTTGTGCCGAAGTGGGAGAACTGGATCGCGTATGGAGAGAAAATTAGGATGAATATTGTCAAAATTTGAAATTTGAAATTTGAAATTAAAAACTTAACTATTTTAAGAAGTACAAAGACATTAATTATTGAGGCAATTGCAGAAATAATCCTAAGGCTAATAATTGCTTCGCCAAAGCTAACAGGGGTTTTTAAATCACCATCAAAAAATTTTAGGATAAAAACAATAAATCGCCCAAGATATAAGGGAAATTGCCCATAGGCAAAAAAATTTGGATTAAAACATTCTTTGAGATTTAACATTTGAGATTTAACATTTGAGATTGAGCAGTGCAAATTTTGCACTGCGATCGCCATATTCCGTTCATCAGGATGCATGGGGTAAGGGAGACCCCAGTCGAGTCCGACAAAGCGGGTATAAAATAAAACACCAATAATCAATACCCAAAAACTAATAAATAGTATTTTTCTCATAATTGACTTTGTAAAAATATATGTTAATATATTAACAGGTCGGTGGCTAGGGACCCCATAAATTAAAACTTATGGGCCGAACTAGGATATCCGATCTATTTTTTTGGTAATAAATAAGGCAAAATTTGATTTAAGTGAATAGTCTCATTTGCTTGTTTTTTTCTAAAAGCAGTAATAGCTACGTTATGTGCATTTGATTTTTTCCCAATTTGAGTGAAATGAATAATTTCTGGCTTAATAAAAATTTTGCTAAGCTTAAATAAATTTATTAGATGAATTTTTATTTCATTTTCCTTTCCCCAGTATTCTTTATCAATAATTATTGAATTTAGTTTCTTATAATATTTCTTAATTAGAAGAAATATTAATATGGAGAATAATTTTATATAAAGTTGTTTTTTATTTTGTAATTTGCTAAGGATTTTTACTATTTTTCTTTTTACTATTGTCGAGATAAGGATTGAGTAGGTAATGCTATTTGAGAAAGCTAAAATTGTAATTATTTGCGTGTCGGCAACCTTTCCTGATTGATCAATGTATACTTGCATTTATAAATTATATCTATTTTGATAAGATATTCTTATGAAAAAAAGAATCTTTTGGCGGAGTTGAAGCAAATTTTACCAATAATTATTAAGTCAAAAAAAATTACTTCATATAAAGCGGTTTATGAAAAAGGCAATGAGTTGAAATCACTTGAAGTGGAAAAAGATTAACAGCGCTTGATTTTTTGACCCTGATTTATTATCATAAGACAAGTAAAAACACTTATGCAATATGAATTAACCTTTCTTCTAACTAGCGAAGAAGAAACAAAACCAGTCAAAACATTACTCGAATCACTCTCCGGTAAAATATTGAAGGAGGAAAAATGGGGAAAAAAGACCCTTGCTTATCCTATTAAAAAAAATCACTCACTTTTATTTTTTAATTGGGCATTTGAAATGGATGAAAAGAAAGTAACCGAATTTAGAAAAAAACTTAATTTTAATGAAAAGTTAGTGAGATACCTGTTATTACAAAAAGAAATCTCAAATGTCAAAGCTCAAATCTCAAAACCACAACGTAAATCTGAAAATTTAGTTAAAAAGATTTAAGATATAGATTTGACATTTAACATTTAAGATTTAACATATTATTTATGGCTAGTCGATCACTAAATAAAGTAACCTTGATTGGAAATTTAACTCGCGATCCAGAGTTAAAATATACCCCAGCCGGAACGGCTGTTTGTACTTTTGGCGTGGCGACCAATCGCAGTTGGACTACTCAAGATGGACAGATAAAAGATGAAGTGCAGTATCACCGGATTGTAGCTTGGCAAAAACTAGCGGAGCTATGTGGTAAAATACTGGCTAAAGGTAGAAAAGTATTTCTTGAGGGAAGATTGACTTATCGGACATTTACTGGTAAAGACAATGTGCAAAGGACAGTTTCGGAGATTGTCATGGATGATTTTATAGTTTTTAGTGATGGCAGAAAGATGGCAACGACCGAAGTAAAACCAACAACTGAAGCGCCAAAGACCGATGAAAAAACAGAGGAAAAAATTGAAGAAAAAGCAGGGGAAAAGACAGAAACAAAGCCAGTGGAACAAGTTACGCCAAATACAACAGAGACAAATGAATCGGTAAGTCCAGATGATATTCCATTTTAAAACTTTATAACTTAATTATTTATTATGACAAAGTGTTTTTTTTGCCAATACGGAGGAGAACCAAGTTTCAAAGACGTCGATAATCTTGCCAAATTTATTTCGGCAAGAAAAAAGATTGTTAATCGTGAGAGATCCTATGTGTGTGCAAAACATCAAAGAAAAATAACTAAAGAAGTTAAATATGCCCGTTTTTTAGGTCTGCTTCCTTATACTTCATATCAAGGACTAGTCTAATGATACCTGCCCGCAAATGCTTCGCAAAGCGATGCAGGCGGGCGAATGATGCGAATATATGAATGTTTTGGATTGTTGTAGTAATCTAAATATAGTATAATTAGCGGTTAATATGGGTGTTGAAAATAGACAGTCGATTCAAAGTCCAGATAGGTTAAAAAATAGGCCTGAGCATGTGGCAGTGATTGGTGGTGGTATTTCGGGTTCAATTACAGCTTATCTTCTTTTGCAGGCGGGAATTAAAGTAACCTTGATTGATCCAATTGATCCTTTAAAGTCAGATAATAGTCCGGTTTGTGGTGGCTGTGGAGGATTAATTCAGGATCAAACAATAAAATTACTTCATGAAATAGGTCTATTTCCAGATACAGATAATGAATATCAAGTAATTCGTGATAAACCGTCAGGCTATGAAGTATATTTTCCAAAGGGGCAAAGATTAAGTTTACCTTTACAGAAGGATAAGCTGATGTGGTCAGTTTATCGAGGTTTTGGACCAAAGCAAGCTGAAGATAGAAAGTTGGGGTTTGATGGTTGGTTACATGAGCAGATAAAAAAAGTCGGTAGCGAAGATAAATTAACATTTATAAATCAAAAAGTTACTCAGGTAGAGCTTGGGGTTGAAGGAAAAGCCAAAATTCACCTAAAAGACAATATAGAAACAATAGTTGATTTTGTTGTTGATGCAACGGGGGCAAAAGGGAATCTCAACGGTAATAAAAAAGGAGCTTTTGAATATATTTATCCTGATGGAGTTAAATCAATGGATGGGCCTGAAGTCAGAAAATCTTTATCAATGGAGTTTGCTATCGATAATGATTCAAATACTAATATTAAAGTAGTGACAAATCCAGATAGTGGGGCAAATGTATGGTTTGCGGCTGTGATTCCAAAAGGAAAACATTCGACATTAGTATTGATGGGGCGGAAAAATGTTGGACCTGAGGATGTAAAAAGATTCGGCGAATATTTAAAAAATAATGGAGTTAAAATTTTGCCAGAAAATATAATTGATCAAATAATTAATAATAGAGCAAAATTATCAGGATGTGTCGAATGTTTTTGTAATAGTAGTGCAATTGTTATTAAACCAGCCCAACATTATTTAGTTGATATGCCGGGTGGTGCAGTAAAAGTGGGTGATCAGGGACCAACGAAAGTATATAAAGATGGTATTGGTGGAGCAGTTCAAGCGGCGATACTTACCGCTCAGGGGATTATTGGTGCTGATTTAATAGAATTACAAAATAATTTGGCTCAAGTATTTCCTCCAAACGATTATTTTTACGCAGAGAAAGTGATGCAGATGAATGATTTAGTTTTAAGAATTCCTGGAATGTCTAAATTATTAGAATTTATTCAGAAAAAAAATATTCCTTTGCTTTCGCATTTTATGGAGGTCTATATGGGACATTTGCTTCAAGGAGATATTCCTTATCAAAAAATGCTTCCTCTTATTAATAATATTCTTAGTCCTTTTTTGCAAAAATAAATTAGATTATTTTTGCTTTTTTTAATAGCCAGTAGAAAATAGAAAGAAAAATAGAGCCTTGGATAAAACTGACGGTAAAAGAAAGAAAAAGAGTAAATAAAAAGAGAGCGTGTTGGGCTTTGGGCGAGGGTTGGTAAAAAAGAGTATTGAAATAAAAAAGCATTAAATAGGCGATAGTAATGAGGGGGTCAAAAGAAAGTTGGATGCCAACAAGCTTAATATTTCCTCCTATTTGAGTTAAAACTCCTACTAAGAAAGCTGAGCCAAAGTTGGCGATGATGTAAAAGATAAAGATTAGGCCGGCAGTCATGGCAATTCTAACAAGGTTTTTCATATTAGATAATCTTTAATAATTTTTGAAAAAAGATTAAAACTAAAAAAATAATTAATCCTTGGCCAAAAGGATAAAAAGAAACTAAAAAGACACTTAAAATTAAATTAAATAAGAAAAATTTGCTGGCAGGATTAATTTTGAGCATGGAGGAAAGTACAAAAGCAATCACCCAAATGGCGAGAATATTAGTGGCGGAGAAAGTAAAAAAGCGCTTAATGTAGAAATGGATTACTGTGCCAAAGACAATTAAGAGAATGTATAAAATAGGAAGCCCCAAAATAGCCAGAATAATTCTCTTCATAATTTAATTAAAGCGCAATTTCTAAAAAATTGCAAGGAAATTATGGTTCTATAACAAATGTTGTGGGTAACTTTTAATACTTTAGACTATCTTCACA
>CAYZAZ010000052.1:3127-6859 GCA_964476545.1 uncultured Gammaproteobacteria bacterium | reverse complement strand
CTCGCAATCCGCTCCCGCCTGCATCGCTTATGCGAAGCATTGCGGGCAGGTCTCGGAGAGCCACCTCACTCGCGACACCTATCGAGAATTATTACCTAGTTGTTATATTAGTATATTCGTAACATTCGCCCGCCTGCATCGCTTATGCGAAGCATTGCGGGCAGGCATTCTCTATTCGTATCATTCGTATCATTATTCTCTTGACAATTATTTCTTTCTCCCTTACCATAAGGTAATATGACACAACCAAATTCCAAAAAAACCGCTGATCTCAAGTCGGCTCTTTCTCAACTTGAGAATGTTCTGGAAGAATATTTAGTAAAAAAAGCTCCTTTTCAAATTCCACAAAATATTAAAGAAATTATTGTTTCATTAGCACCTTGGCTTTCATTAATCGGAGTAGTATTGGCCGTTCCTTCAATTCTTGTTCTTTTTGGTTTGGGGACAGCGATGATGCCACTTGGCTATATGATGGGGGGATTAAGATATGGGGCGACATTTAGTATTTCGATGATTTTTACAGTAATTATTCTCTTATTAGAAGCGATCGCAATTCCTGGGCTTTTCAAAAAAGCTAGAGCTGGATGGAATTTTATGTATTATGCGACGTTAGTTGGTGTCGTTCAAAATTTGATTGTTTTTAATATTGGCGGATTAATTATCGGATCGTTAATTGGTTTTTATATTCTTTTTCAAGTGAAGGAATTGTATAAATAAGAAATAGTGAGTAGTGGGTAGGTTGTAGTGAATAGTTAGTGGTTAGTGAAAGGCGACTGATGGTCGCCTTTTTTGGTAAAATTGCTTCTATGAAAAATAATTTTTTTAAATTACTCCATCAATCATCTAAGTCAAAAGCTAGATTGGGGAAAATAAATACAGCGCATGGAATAATTAATACGCCGGCTTTTGTTCCGGTTGGGACAAAGGGAAGTATAAAAAGTTTAACTCCGCAGTTAATTAAAGATATTGGGGTGCAAGTCGCTTTTGTAAATACTTATCATTTAGTAACTCATCCGGGAGTAAAGATTATTGAAAAGGCGGGAGGAATTCATAAATTTGCGAATTTAGATATACCGCTAATGAGTGATTCGGGAGGATTTCAGGTTTTTTCACTTGGAAATTCCACTGTCATTCCCGCGAAGGCGGGAATCTATTCTAATAAAAGTTCAATTGGAATTTTGGCAACTCAACATAAAGGAGAAAATCCACCAGCAGTGGTGAAAATTTCTGAGGATGGGGTAAAATTCCGGTCAATATTTGATGGTGAGTTGATTGAATTTACTCCGGAAAAATCCATGGAGTTTCAGAGACAAATTGGCGCTGATATTAATATGGCATTTGATGAGTGTATATCTAGTGGAGCTGATTATGAGTATACAAAAAAAGCAACGGAAAGAACGCATCGGTGGTTGGAAAGGTGTGTTGATTATGTTAAATGTCAAAACTTAAATGTTAAAGCTGAAGATCAAGAAATAGATTGTCAATTAAAAAGTTCTAACTACCAACTACCAACTACCCACTACCCACAATTCTTATATGGAATAATTCAAGGTGGAATTTTTGAGGATTTGAGAAAAAAATCGGCGGAATTTGTGGTCTCTCAAAATACTGTTGGAATTGCTATTGGGGGAGTGTCTGTCGGGGAGACGAAAAAAGAAATGCGAGAACAGATCGCTTGGGTGGCTGGGTATTTACCCAAAAATAAACCAGTGCATCTTTTAGGAGTGGGGCAGATTGATGATATTGTTGATCTGGTAAAACATGGAATTGATACTTTTGATTGTGTGGAGCCGACGAGAAAAGCAAGGATGGGAGAGCTTTATAAATCCGAAGAGATTCTGTCACGGGTTTCCATCCCATCAGTGCTCGCTTCGAACAATTCCCCTCGACTGCGCGCTGTTGGGATCCCTTCCACCCGTGCCACCTCTTCGGATTATAATTTGGATATTTATAAAGGGATTTATCGTAATAATTTGGAATCTGTGGATGAAAATTGCGATTGTTATGTTTGTCAAAATTTTACAAAGGCATATTTGCATCATTTATTTAAACAGCATGAACTTTTGGGATATACTCTGGCAACTTATCACAATTTGTGGGTAATGGAAAAACTATTTGAAAAAATAAGGGATTTAATAATTAAAGACTCTATATAATTAGATTTGACATTTGGATTTGAGTTTTAACATTTAACATTTTACATATTTTAGTATGGGCCGAGTTGATATAGCCAGAGATGGTTTTTTAAAACAAAATATTGAGGAAATAAAAAAATCTCATACGCAGAAAGTTATTCATGCAGATATTCACCACGGAGAACATCATAAAAATGATTTTAATCTGCCCGAAATTATTTTGGGTGGGCAGGATGGATTAGTTAATGTATTGGGTGTAATTTTGGGTGTGGCGGCGGCGACTTCATCGGTCCAAATTGTTGTTGTGGCAGGATTGGCGGCGACTTTTGCCGAGTCAATTTCGATGGCGGCGGTCGCTTACACTTCCAAACTCGCAGAAGCGGATTATTATCAATCAGAATTGGAGCGGGAGCGTTTTGAGATAGAAAATGTGCCGGAGGGAGAACGAGAAGAAATAAAAGCATTATATGAAAATTATGGATTTTCGGGTGAAACTTTAGAAAAAATTACTAACACAATTTGTAGTGATAAAAAAATTTGGTTAAAAGTTATGATGGAGCAGGAGTTGAAATTGGAACCTGTAGAGAGAAAAGAAGCATTGCCTGCGGGAATTTTAGTCGGGATTTCGGCTTTGATTGGATCACTTGTTCCGCTCACTCCATATTTTTTTCTTCCAGTAAAAATTGCAACAATTACAGGGCTAATTGTGACGGCTTTAACTCTTTTTGGAGTTGGTTATTATAAAGCGAAGGTAACTTTGGGAAGAAATTTAATTCACCAAGGATTAGAAATCATGGTCATTGGGATGGTTTCGGCTTTAGTTGGATATTTGATTGGTAGTCTTTTCAAAGTTAATATTGCTTTTTAATCTTGTTTTTGTTTTAATAAACTTAAATGAAAAAAAGATTGCATTATAAACCATCAACAAATTTTATTTTTTCTCTTTTTTTGATCGCGGTAGTGTCGATATTAATTACGGCATATCTTGTAATTACGAAACCAGTATCAATTACTCCTCGGGCTTCAGCACCCAAGCAAACGACAGATAATACTCCAACTTGTAAGCCAAACGAACCCAATGCACCAGGTGGACAATGTCCCAGTGGTT
Organism: uncultured Gammaproteobacteria bacterium; assembly: GCA_964476545.1. Taxonomy (GTDB): domain Bacteria; phylum Patescibacteriota; class Microgenomatia; order UBA1406; family GWC2-37-13; genus CAYZAZ01. Next base: position 3,616 of record CAYZAZ010000052.1, on the reverse strand, counting down.
GGTATTGTAATGGGAATATAATTTCGGGAAGTAGATATAAATATACAGTAAGGCAGTGTACTCAAAAACAATCGTATATTTTAAGTCCGGTAGAAATTGCCCGAGACTTAATAGCTAACCCATCGACGATGAGATTTGCGCCGGCATTGGCTTTACTTTTTCATATTCTTCCCGAACAGATAATTAATGGAGGAGCAATTTCTAATCTTCCATTAGATAAAAAATTAATAATAAATCAAATTGTGGAAAGTAACGGAGTGCAGTCTTTTTATAATCTAAATATTGCACCAGCTGGTGTTATTGGATTGAGTGAGTGTGCAGATTCACGCTGTGTTAAGCCATCAGTCGTTTGGATAAAAACACAAGGAGCATATCAATTAATTCAATCAAATAATATTGCGGCGCAACCAGTATTATTTCCGGCAAAGACACCGGCGAGTTTTTTTATCACTCATGTGAATAGTTGCGGAGAAGCTGGTGGATGTGGTG
>CAYZAZ010000052.1:0-3117 GCA_964476545.1 uncultured Gammaproteobacteria bacterium | reverse complement strand
TAGGTGGAATAAAAGTATTACTTGCCGATCAAACAGCGGGTATAAGTTATCTTAAGAGTCACCACGTTCCTCAGGATACAATCGACGCATTAATAGCATTAATTAATAAAGGAGTGACATCAGATGCTAGTGAATGGGCAATAATGGGAGCACGAGTGCAGGCGGATTTAAACATGCATCCGGTTGTGGCGGTGGTTAATGGTCATGCTGATAATACATTTAACGTGATTGGAGTTGTTAAACCGTTTAGTAATGGTAGTATTGAGACAATTGAAAAATATCCTCTATTAAGCGAAATTGCTCAATATTTTCATCAACCATTACCACTTGATGCGGGTTTAGCCGCAGGCCAAACCCCAAAGGCGGTTGTACTCAATTTCTCTAAAAAATGGAACACTTCTCAAATTTATGGTAATTTACAACAAATGCCAGGGACAGTATTTAAGGTGGGATTATCTGATTTAAAAAATGCTCAAATAACACTTGATCAAATTGATGAGGTAGCTAAAGGAGCGGGGTATGGATTAATGGCTTTGAAAAATGGTGGAGTTTCTTTTATTACGGCTGATACGCTAGAGGATTTGCAATTTATTCGATCGAGATTAGCCTTAACAATGAAAACAAACGGCATTGATGATTTTTTAAAGAATTCTGGAGTAATAGTTTCGGCATTAGTTGATTCAGGTACGGGAAGGTTAGGAAAATATGTAATTATTGAGACAGCAGGGACAGGGTTTGGAGCAGAGAAATTATTACTTAAAGAGTTATCTCAAGGGAGATGGATTTTACCGGAAAAGGCAATTTTATTTTTAACGTCATCTTTACGAAAAGTAATTGAGTTGGCTATTCGAGGATTAGGATTAACTGATAAAGAAGTAATTGTAATATCAAAAACAACGCAAATATTTCAAAAATCTGGGAGACTTATTTTTGGCATTGCCGGGAAAGTCGCAGATGTTGCTATGTGGTATCAAGCGGTGGATAGAGTAAAAACTGAAATTATGGGATTGGGATCAACAACGCAAGGGAGATATATTCAAATTAAAGATTTAGTAAGTTCGAAAAAAGGAAAGATAGTAACTTCTTACTCATTTTTTATTGGACGAAAGGATTTGGTTAAAGAACATGCCTTAGCTTTATTTACTTATAATAATTATGGTAAATATGGTACGCAAGAAAAACATGAGCCATGGTCTGAAATGGAGCCAAGCGATGTTGGAAAACTTCTAAATTTTAATTTCGACGGAAGATGGTGGGCTCATCAATTTATATTAAGAACGGGTAGTCCTCCAAATTTAATACAAGGGGTAACTGAAGGATACTTTAATAGTGAGGATAAAAATCAACAAATAATGCTTGTTTCTCAGGAAGGATATGTGATTAGTAATAATCAAGGGACAGAAATTCATGCGCTATCTTTTATTGATCGAGGAGGACCCGAAGGAGTATTAGCAAATACTAATCCGAAAAATTTTTATATTTGGAAGATATCAGCTGATAAAACAAGAGATGGATTTGTATTTACGTTAATTGGGAAAGTAAAATTAAATGAAAATAATGTTTTTGAAAATGTTCCGTTAGTTTGGAATAATGATTTTTAAAAAATTTTGTAGGCCTGATTAAAGGTTTTAAAATTAACTTCTTTTTTTCCTTCGAGCTGGACGGTATTAATAACAAGGTTGTAGGTTGTAGGTTGTAGGGATAAGTCGGTAATTTTTAGGCGTTTTTCCTGATTACCAATGCGGACTATAGTCCACATTCCAGGCCAAGGGTAGAGTCCCCGAAACTGATTAAAAAGTTGTTCAGTGGAATTTTTAATTTTTAATTTTAAATTTTCAAAAGAGATAAAGCCGTTTTGTTTTGTTAATAAATGTGTATAGGTAGCAAATTGGTCTGCTTGCGCAGTGGGTTGTAATTGGTTTAAATCAGTTAAAATTATTTTTTTAAACATTTCAAATCCCAGGTTGGTTAATTTATTTTCTAAATCGGGTCGTTTATCAGTGGGTAATATTTCGTATTTTTCCTGGGCAATGATTGGACCATGATCAATTTTTTCATCCATTTTATAAATTGTCACGCCGGTTGTTTTATCTCCATTCATTAGGGGATAGGCCATGGGGGAGGAACCGCGATATTTGGGTAAAAGTGATGGGTGAATACACCAGAAGCCATATTTGGGAAGTGTTAACCAATCGGCCGGAATGATTTCGCCATAAGCGTAAAGGAGAACCAAGTCTAATTTTTTTAATTCAGAATTCAGATTTAAGAATTCAGAATTAAATTTTGAATTATGAATTTTAAATTTTAAATTGTCATGTATTAGTAATTGATAATTCTTAGCAACTGCCTTAACTGGGGAGGGAGTAATTAGTTGCTTACGACCAATAGGCTTATCTGGTTGAGTGGCGATGAATTTGACTTCGATGAATTGATTCATTGAAGTATTTGTGAGGAGTCCCTCCAAAAAGTTAGCGGAAAAATAGGGTGTACCAAAGTAAGCAATTTTTAATTTCTTCATGGAGTAATTATACTATTAATAGATTAATGAAATTATTAATTTACTTAGTTGGTAAATTCTAAGCTTTTTTCAAGTAAAGGGAGAAGGGATTTTTCAACGACAAAAACTATATTTTTGTTATTTTTAGGATTTAATTTTTCAAAAGTTTTATATTTTGGGTCAATTGTGGGCTCGAGGGAATTATTTTTTTTGCAGTTAAAATTTAAAAATTTATTTTCATTTTTTAGGGTAGCGGTAATGGAACTTTCTTTTTCTATTTTAAAAAAGGCTGGATAGAGAAAAGAAAGGCCACATTCTTGATGAGTGTAAGTTTTAAATTCCAACGGAGGGGAAGTTGGAGCGGGGGGTTTAGTTGGTGGTAAGCTTAAAAAGAAATTAATAGCTTTATTGGCTTTTTCAACTTGACCACCCCAGCGAAAACCAATAATAAAAAGCAAAACTGTGATAAGAGTAAAAATAAAAATATATGGACCGGGTTTACTAGGCATTAATTAAGTGTAGCAGAAAGCATTATTATAAATAGGTGATTTATGAAAATTTTAATGGTACTGAGCCAGCCGATGGTATCCACTCCATTCTCCAAGATCTACCGTAACATT
>CAYZAZ010000051.1:1852-6908 GCA_964476545.1 uncultured Gammaproteobacteria bacterium | reverse complement strand
TTAAGTTTTATTAAGTATGTGTCCTCTTGGTCAAATATTTTTGTCACCAATTATTACTACCATGTTTATAATAAATCACTTGATGATTTACAACCATTTAAAGATGAAGTGACTGGCTTCTCGTCCACTTTCGAGCACAAAAAAAGACGGGAAAATCCCGTCTTTTTTTCTGTGCTCCCCTTGATTGACGCATTCAGGAACAGAAAAATTGAATTTGGAATAAACCTTATAGAGTTAAAAAATTATTTAACCAATTTTAATAACTATATTAAAGAGAGCTTTGTTGCTTCGTAACATAGAAATTGCTTTATTTACTTCACTTATTGGAAAAACCTGTGTCAATGCTCTAATATTTTTATTTTCAGCAAATAATAATAACTCTCTCATCTCTTCTCTGCTTCCTATATAACTGCCAGAAACAGTTCTTCGGGAATAGTCGGCAAGTAAAATTGCTGGAAAGGAGATATTTTTATTAGGTAATCCAATAAAGTGAAGATTACCCTCTGGTTTTAGAAGTTCAATAAATTTTGTTTAATGGATTAACAAAGTGGTTGATACCAAGTTTTCTCAATTGATTAACTTTGTCTTTACTATGAGTAAAGGCTGTGACTTCAAAACCCTTTTTAACAAGTATCTGAGCGGCAATATGTCCTAGATTACCTAAACCAACAACGCCTATTTTCATTCCTTTTTTAAGATTTGCGTGTTTTATTGCTGAATATGAAGTTAAGCCGTAACCTAGAAGCGAAACATACTCTGGTTTTTGGATATTTGAAGGAATAAGATAAACAAAGTTAGAATTTACAATAATATGTTTTGCTAAGCCACCATTTTCATGAATGGCAATTACTCTTTGTTTTTTACAAAACTGTTCTTTTCCGTCTTTACATGAAGAACATTTTAAACAAGCATCTATTTGGTAACCTACTCCAACATAATCTCCAATTTTAATATTGTTTACCTTTTTGCCCTTTTTTACTATAACACCAAATATCTCTGTGCCTGGAACTAATGGATATTTTGTATCACTCCAGAAGTTATCCATAAAAAAGATGTCTGCTTTTAATAGGCTACAATATTTTATTTGGATTAAAACATCATTTTCACCCATATCTTTTTTATATCTATACTCTCTTAGGTCTTGTTTTGGAGTCTTCACGGCCCATGCTTTTATTTCCATGAAGAAATTATATCAAACGCTGTAAACTGAAATTAAGAGGCTTAAATGCTGAAGTATTTAGTATTATTTAGATTGCTATAACAATCTAAAGTCTACTTTACTCCCCCTAAAGGACTTATTCATCAACAAGAAAATAAAACTTGGATATAAGCTTGAGAAAATAAAAATCTTTATGAAAAGTTTAAAACTTGATTATACTTCTATAAATATTTATTCTTTAATATAAATTATTAGATCTAACCTACTCTTTTATATAAAATTCCCTGTTGAGTATAACTAAATTTTCCTTGTTTATTTAAAGCCATTGTGTATGACTCCCTTTGCCCAGATCGTGTATCAACATACTCAAGTCCTCCAAAAGCAAACACTTTAGTTCTTATAATTTTTTTAGTTGGTAATGGCTCAGGAGCTTGAATTATATTCATACCAAGAGCTATATTACTTAATGATATTCCTCCTGGATGTTTTGGAGCCATTGAGCTTACGAGAGCTAAACATTTTTCTCTTAACTTTTCAGAACTATTAATCTCGTGGGCCGCTAATTCAAAAATTTCAACCATATTTTTTATTGCGTCTGGCACTTGTGCTAAACCATTAATCGTTGTTGCTGTAATCCCATCATTGTTTGGAAAAGATATTACACCTTGATCTTTAATTAAATCAGTTGGAGTAAGAGCACTAAAGACGACTGTTTTACCATTTGGAAAAACATCATGCCCTGGGGGAAATGTAATTGACACGTTATTTCCTTCTGTTTTCCATGTAATACCGCCAAATTTATTTGGTTCTTCATCCATAATAGTATTTTAAACTAAAGAAATATTAAAGTAAAGAAAAAGAGGATAATTTTAATATCCTTTACTAGACTATTTTTATTATCTGGATTATTCCAAAACTTAAATATACTTTGCTCCACCGGCTTGATTAAGTTAGGACGGATTTTACTTAAAAACATTAATTGGTTTTCCTTTTAACCAAGCTTCAATATTATCAATCACCATATCATTACTTATTTTTGTAGTCACGTCAGATTGATACGAAATATGGGGTGTGGCTAGTATTTTCGGATGTGCAACTAGTTTTTTATAATAAGGGTCTTCATAGTTTCCGGCTGGTCTTACACTACCACAGTCGTCAGCGACTCCCAAAAGTTTATTTTGGTCCAACGCACTAATCATTGCTTCTGAGTCGTATATTTTTGAACTTGTTACTGTGATAAAAAATGTTTTTCCATTAAAAGAATTAAAATAATCTTTATTCAGCAAACCATATGTTGTCTGATTTCCTGATAAAACATTAACTACCACATTACAATCTTTAGTCTTTTCCAAAAGGCAATCTTCTCTTCTAAAAAAGTCAACACTCATTCCCAACGCCTCATATACTTTACCCACTTTTTTACCTATATTACCCTCACCTAAAATGCAAGCTTTTTTATAAGCTAAACCAAGATAATCTGGAGAACCGGTTTTATCAATAATGTTATTTGTGTTTACTAAACGATTGAATTTTCGAAAGAGAAGAAAAGTCATTGCGACAATCCATTCAGAAACTGCATAACTATTACATCCCGGCGCATAGGAGACTGTGTTACCGCTTTCTTCAAGTTGCTTTTTATCTATCCAGCCAACGGCAACAAATGGAAGAGAGTAGAAAACATTTTTTCGTTCATAGATCTTTTCAACAAGTCCTGATTTACCACTACAGATGATAGTTGCTTCTTCGGTTCTTTTCATCCATTCTTCAGGTGAACCTGGTAGTGTGTCATAATAGGTTACGTCTCCAAGTTTCTCCAATCTCTTTTTTTGTGAAGTGGAAAAATAAAATGGGAAAGTCACTACAATTTTTTGCTTCATTAAGTAATTATATCAAGAAAGTCCGAACGTGTTATTCTTTGTAAACAACCTAAACAACCTCGGGGGTTTGTTAGGTTGATACAACACTCCAATACCACTTGAATTTTTTTAAGAAATAATTACTTAGTTATATTAAGTATTGAAATGCTCCACCGGCTTGATCAAGTTAAGATAGAGTTTTCTCATTAAATAAATCTTTATAGCTTATTATTACACTTCACTTATTATTTCAAAACCTTTAAAGCTACCTGTTATTGCCAGACTATAAATTTTATTATTTGCAATTTTTTTCTCACGAAATTTTTTAGCAGTCTCATTTATAGTCGCTCCAGAACCAATCGCATCGTCGATAATAAGAACATTATTATAACTTCGAGTATCATTTACCATGATTGTCTGTCTTGCGTTCTCAACTCTATCTTCAATCTTACTCAAGGTTTTTTGAGGAACTATCAAATCTGTTTTAATTTTTTGTAAATTAATAATTGGTAGGTGCAAATTTAGGTTTTTTTCTATTTCAACCATTAGTTGTATTTCTCTTTTGACTGTGGGTGGCACAAAACTAACCGCATTAATATTATATTTAATTAAAAACTTATTAATTTTTTTTTGAATGTTCTCACAAATTTCTTTAATTAGCGCTTTATTTTGACTCTGTTTTGCGTATAGAAGCATCCACCCCAGTTTGGTTTTTCCAAATCTTTCAATACTGTAAAAGTCAAGATAAAATATCTTATCTACATAAACTTTATCAAAACTATGTCTTAGTTTGTAAGTTCCATTAATTAAACCCACCCTTTTATACTTTGCATATTTTTGAAAAGTTTTTTCATATTCTGTAATCGTTTTTATAAGAGGTAGTTTATTTTTACCACACCAATATTTAAAACCTTTCATCCCGATCAGTTTTTCTCCCGTTGGAGTGATTATTAAATAATTTTTTTCAATAATTTGAGATTCTTGTTGACCCTCTGAAAATTTTGTTTCTGTAACTACTTGATCTTTAATGTAATAATATACAACTGGTGGTTTACCTATCTTTCCTATTTTTCCTTCTTCCAATAGTTTAGGTAGATGTCTAAACAATGCTTGTCTGGAAATACCCAAATGCTCAGCCAGTTGTTTTGAAGTAACCTGTTTGTTGGTAATTATGTATTCCTGAATTTTTTGAGCTGTATTGGTAATCATATAGACAGAGTATATCATGTTGACAGTTGACTGTCAACTGTCAATTATCAATATGATTTCGTATTATTTTGACACGTTTTATTAAGAGGTTATATTAAGATGCAACTGGCTCCCCCGACTGGACTCCCTTCGGCTCAGCTCAGGGTAAACTCACACGTTCTTCATCCACTACGAAAAACTTCGTCAAACTCAGTGCATGTATTTATCCCTAATTTTCTGTCTATTAACATTTGCTTCTTTGCGTGAGACCAACCTTTAAGTTGCTTTTCACGATCAACCGCCTCTTTCTCAATTAGATATTTTTCACAATAGACTAACCTTATTTGAGAAAACTTTTTTGTAAAAAATGATTGTTTGGATTTATGCACTGCAAGTCTATTTTTTACATCGGTAGTTATTCCTACATAAAAAGTTTTCTCATCGCAAAGAAGCAAGTAAACATACCAGTTATTTTTACTCATCTTAGAGTTTGGCCTGCACTGAGCTTGCCGAAGTGCTCCCCCGACTGGACTCGAACCAGTAACCTTGTCGTTAACAGCGACCTGCTCTACCAATTGAGCTACAGGGGATCAACTCTATTTTTAATGTACTTTCTACCAAAACCAGTTTTCAATATTTTCTCTCTATCTATTGCTTTTTCTTTTGAAAGACAAGCTTCATAATAAACTAACTTTAAGGGCATTCTATTTTTAGTTGAGAACACCTTTCCTTTGTTGTGTAATATTACTCTTTTCTTTAAATCGTCAGTCCAACCAATATAAAACCACTTATCTTTTAGGCTTAATAAAACATAAGTATAAAAAAATATACTCATAATTTATTATACCTGCTC
>CAYZAZ010000051.1:0-1842 GCA_964476545.1 uncultured Gammaproteobacteria bacterium | reverse complement strand
TTTTTCTGCCCTAAAATTTTTCTTCAAAAAATTAACGTTCCACAGCGTTTATTCCAACAAAGTTGGAATATTACGCTGGGATAAATTCAATAAACAAATACTACCAATCCAGACCAATACTACAAATAAGGAAAAAAATGATTGTGTCGAATTTTCAAAGTGCAATAGATAGTATATCATGAAATTATATCATGAAACTTTTATTCTTTTAAAATGTTAAAATAAACTTTTATGAAAACTCTAATTATTTATGATTCAAAATTTGGTAACACCAAAGTAGTGGCTCATACCATAATGAAAGCCCTTCCTTCGTCTTTAACCAAAATCCTGAGTGTTAATAAAACCTCTATTTCCAGTTTAAAATCATTTAGTCTTTTAATTGTTGGTTCCCCCACTCATGGAGGAAGACCAACTCAAAATATCCAAAATTTTCTTAATAAAATTCCCCAAAATTTTCTTATAAGCATTAATGTCGCTGTTTTCGATACAAGATATTTAGAAAAAGATCTTAATTTTTTCTTAAAAATTATTATTAAAACTTTCGGCTATGCCGCCACCCGTATTGCTCAAAGTTTAAAAAATAAAGGAGGAAAACTAATTGCTCCGCCAGAGGGATTCATTGTTACTAGTAAGGACGGACCACTTAAAAAAGGAGAAATTGAAAGAGTTTCAAAATGGACAAAAAAACTTATATCTCTTAATCAATAAATTTAAGATAAATGGTTTTTTTAGGTATATCTACTAATTTTTTACCTTGAAATGAATAAAATGATCCTTTTATAGTCACGGGAATAATACCACTTGAATATGGTATAAAACAATAAAATGAATTGATCTCACGTTCTGCAAAAACTGCCGACATATCATTACATGTAGCTTTTGGACGATATGAAGTTTCTTCAGAAAATACATTAACAGAGTCATATGCAGATGACATATAGTCAATTGGCAGTGCAAATATTAAATTGGTTTTGACAATAAAATATAATCCTTTTTTTGAAATTCCAATAACTCCATTTTTTATTTTATAATCTTCTTCTGATGTAGGTGTCTTTTGTGAAAAAATAAATTCACTCTTTATGACTTCTTTTGACTGACACTTATCGTCTACACACACCTTATTATCTTTGCAGGCGATATCTTGACTATCATGATAACAATCATTTTCGTCAGTCGAATTACTAATATTTGTCATAAAAATAGCTTGTGAACCATAAATAATCTTATTTTCTATAAAAAGATTAAAATGAAAAGCCGCTGTATAACGTTCATAAAATTTTGGGGCGTTATTAAAATCACAATCAAATACATTACCATCTTGAATTAATTTACATACCTTTTTTGTTTGAGAGTCTGGTCTAAAAGAAACCACTGTAGATAAATAAATATTACTTACAGGTTGAATAGTTAATCGGCTGGGATTCCAAAAATAAGCATTATTGCTATATTTTACGGGATCATTATCTGTATTTTTATTAAAATTATTATATAAATTAAAACCAATTACAATCTGATCAACTGACCCACAATATGGGTTTTTTAAATAATCTTTTTCGACTATATTATGATCGTTAGGTATTAGTGGTTGGAGTAATATTTGCCCTTTTGGACACGTTAGGACATCTTGAGCCCTACTTTTTGTACTAAAAATACTTGTTCTTACTTTCTGAGAAAAATATATAAAACCGATAATTAAAAAAGCAAATAAAAAAATCGTAATTAATTTCTTAGAAATACAAATTTTATTCATATACTATTTACTAGTATATTTATAAAATGATTTTTTTTCAAGTAGACCCTGTTAAATGTTACAACTTTATGATAATGTCATAGTTAACCACG
>CAYZAZ010000050.1:0-7075 GCA_964476545.1 uncultured Gammaproteobacteria bacterium | reverse complement strand
ACTGTGAAGATAGTCTAAAGTATTAAAAGTTACCCACAACATTTGTTATAGAACCGGGTATTTATACACTTCCAAATTTGTTTTAACTTGATCCAGTCGAGGTCATTTTTGATATAATTAATATATGTCTAAAAATCCTATTATTAATGCTTTGAGTGCTTCAGTGTATATTATCTTAGTTGTCTCTATTATGACCTTTGTGACTCAACCCTTAAAGAATAAGCCCGACACTTTTTTGGCTCCTATTATAGTTTTATTTATGCTTACCCTCTCTGTTGTAGTTATGGCATTTTTGTTTTTTTATCAACCACTTCAGATTTTTATTGAAGGAAAGAAAAAAGAAGCAGTTAAGCTATTTATACAAACGGTCGGTATCTTCGCTGTTTTTACTGTCGTTGTTTTAACGCTGTTTTTTTTCAGTCTTATTTAGATAGAAAGTCTACTAACTTCAGGAGTTTAGCAGAAGATAAAGACAATTTAATTACATACTTTTTTACTAAGGTTATTATAGTTTATTTTCGAAGAGATATTATTTTCCCCCCTTTTTTGTGTATACTATTAATTATTATTAGTTTAGGACCTAAATTTAATGGATTTTCTAACTAAACACGGAACACATAATAATTTTATTTTAAAAATAGTAGTTCTTTGTTTGTTTGTTTTATTTCCAGTAATAGGGTTTGTGACGGGTCTACAATTTAATAATACCCCACAACTCGTTGACTATAAAATTGAAGAACCGAAAATTAATACTTTAAAATATGATCTCTCTGATTACATAAAAATAGAAAAAAATACATTAAACGAAGATAAAAATGGTTTGCTTAGTTATCGATTTGATAAAGGAGACACAACACACAAAAATAAAAAAAATTTCATTATTAATTTTCCACAAGTTTGGGATTTGTATATTTCAAATAATAAAAATAGCAAATTTGTAAAAAGTGGTATTAATGGGTCAACGCTTCTTTTAAAAAGAGGAAATAATTATATTGTAATAAATCAATTGTTATGGGAAGGTGATTTAATGACTTATAATCCAGAGACCGCTAATGAATTTAAATATATTTATATAGTGAATAATTTAAAAGAAAATCATAGAGATTGGAAAGTATATAAAATTCCTGAAGAGACAGATTTAATTTATGATGATAAAAATAATAATTATGGAATTTGTCAAAAAGTTCAAGGGGATACTTGTTCTTCTTGGACAGAGATAGGTGCTATAAATTATAGTAGCGAACAAAGAGATAAAAAAATATTAAGAGAATTTATTGAGATCATTCAAAATATTGAAGTATTGAAATAGGTAATTCAATTAATGCATAAATAATTAATCACTTGTTATTGTTTTTTTTATTCAACTGAGTAAAAGAAAGAAGAACTAAAAAAAGTATATATTAATAGATTCTGAATATTTTATTTTTCGATTTTTCTCCTCTAATTAAAATAACTTTACTTATTTTTGTTTTATAAAATTTAGCGAGGGCTTGAGTTGTCGCTTCATTGGCTTTTCCTTGTAAGGGTGGTTCTTTGACATAAATATGTAATATATTTAGCAGATCTTTTTCGATGCGAGGGTTTTTTGAATTAGGATGGACAATTACCGAAATATTCATTGATTAATTATATATTGATATAATTAAAAACATGTTAAAAAGTGTTGGAATATTGGTAGCAATTATATTTATATTATTTATTTTTTGGATGAATTTAACTCCGGGATATTTTCAAAGAGATTGTGTGGGGGTAAGTTATCAGAGACAAGGTTATCACTGTTCGATATTGCCATTGCCAAATAAATATAACAGACTATTAAATAGTATTCTTATTTTTTTATCCGATTTTGATATTAATAAATAAATTATGGTTTTAAAATTATTAGATGTGTTTTATTAATGAAAAAAATATTATTAAAAAATGAAGCTCAGCTTTTTAAAATAATTGAGGATATTCATTTTAAATGTCATAAACTTTGTAAACAAACCTATGGTGATTTTTTACCGGTTGCTGGGAATATTGGTGTTTTTTGCCATGATGAAGAGGAGTATGAGCGGCTGGTTAAAATAAGAAAAGAATTAACTAATTTAGAGGATAATTGGAATCAAAAATATTTTAGGCTTTATAAACCAATTGTGATCCTAGCCAAAAATGGCATTCCAAAAACAACTTATACTTATTTATATATTCGCAAGCCCGAAAAATTAAATAATCATATTGGCGATGTGGATTTTTATCTTGAACCGAGTAAGTACAAAAAGTTAAAAAAATCAATATTATCAGGTAAAGTAATCAAAGGCGTTGAAGTATTTAATCGGCCAGATCTTAATTTAATCAGACTTTATGATTTAAGTTACGATGTATCTGCTTTTATCGGTCAGAAAAATATGGAGGAGAATGTGAGGGAGAAAGAATAAGTCGCAAAATTCTTTTGTTATAATTACTAAATAAAATTCAATATGAAATTAAATCCATTTAAATTAGAAAGATATTTTGCTCAGTATGAGTTTTCAGTTAAATACCTTCTTTCCAGTTCTGATTGTGATGGTCTTTCTCAAAAAGAACTTATTAGTATGGCGGATGAAGAAATGAAAGACATATGGGAAAATTTAACATTAGGATATACAGAATCCTTAGGAAATCCTTTATTAAGAAAAGAGGTTGCGAAGTTGTATTCCGGAGTTGATCCAAATGATGTGCTAATAATCACACCAGAAGAAGGGATATTTATCGCTCTTAATACTTTGCTTAGCAAGGGCGATCATGTTGTGTGTGCTTTCCCTGGATATCAATCTTTATATGAAATTGCAGAGGGGATGGGATGTGAAGTGACAAAATGGTTGCCTGAAGAAGAAAACGGATGGAAGTTTAATCTTGAATTTCTAAAACAAAATGTTAAATCAAATACAAAATTAATAATAATCAATTTTCCTCATAATCCTACAGGATACCTCCCATCGGTTGAAGAATACAAGAAAATAATTAATTTTGCAAAAGAACGAAATATTTATGTATTATCTGATGAAATGTATCGATATTTAGAGCTTAATGAAGGCGACAGATTACCCTCAGCTTGTGAACTTTATGATAAGGCCGTTTCATTATTTGGGATGTCAAAAACATTTGGTATGGCAGGAGTCCGTATTGGATGGCTTATAACCAAGGATAAACAAAAATATCTTGAGATGGCAACCTTCAAGGATTACACAACTATTTGTAGTAGTGCTCCGAGTGAAATACTGTCAATTATTTCTTTACGTTCAAAAAAAATAATTGTGGAACGTCATCTTAATAGAATCAGGAGAAATCTTACATTACTTGATAATTTTTTTAATAAATATCAGAATTTGTTTGAATGGAACAAACCAAGAGCTGGAACAATTGCTTTCCCAAAGCTTAAAAACGAAAATAGTTCTCTTAAGTTTTGTCAAAAAGTAGTTAAGGAAGCAGGGATTATGATTCTTCCATCTACCGTCTATGATTTTGGCGATAAGCATTTTAGAATAGGATTTGGAAGAGAAAATATGCCAGAGGTAATAGGAAAATTTGAGGAATTTTTATCAAAATGAATATGGATAATTTACCTGATGAAAATTCAAAAAGATTTGTTGCCGTCTTAAATAAAAAAATTGAGACAGGTAAATTGATGAACGCCTTAGGGCATATGACGGCCGGTCTTGCCGGGGGATTTAGTAAACAGGACGAAATGTGTTTCTTACAATATGAAGATAAAGATGGCGGAAAACATCCGAATATTTCTCATTTTCCCTTTATTGTTCTTCAAGCCGATAATTCAAATAAAATAAGGACGGTTCGAAACGAAGCAATCAAAAGAGGAATTATTTTTACTGATTTTACAAGTACGATGACTGTCGGTACATCAGATGAACAAGTTCAAGCAACAAAAGCAACAACGGAAATAAGCTTAGAGTATTACGGAATTTGTTTATTTGGGACAACGGCTGAGTTGAAAGAGATTACGGGTAAGCTTTCTTTATTTAGAAGGTAATTTTTGTATGAAGAAAAAAATTAGGTGATAAAATTTAGTTTATGAATAAATTAGTATATTTCATTATTTTATTATTAACTGCGGTTTTTCTTAGATTTTTTTTAACACCACTTTTGGAAATAGAGAATATATTAATTCAAGTCAGTAGTCTTGTTCTTATTATTTCAATTGGTGCTTTTTTTCTACTGCGTTCTTCAGCTAAAATAATTGAAGAAACAACGGAGATATTAAGTGAGCGTACTAAATTAGCCGGTGGATTACTTCAATCTTTAGGGACGGCTTTTCCAGATATGATTCTTGGGATTGTCGCGGCAATTGTGAGTTTGAATTTGCGCTCAGTTGATTATTTACGGGCTATAAATTACGCAATTATTGCGGCTTCGACGACATTTGGCTCAAATATTTATAATATTGCTCATGCGACTTGGTGTATGTATCGTCAAAATAAAGCCAATAAAAAAGATTCATCAGTTTTAATGTTCCCTGGTTTTGTCAAAGGAGGAGCCGTGACTCCATTTAGTAAACATATTATTAAACCGCAATTAGCCGAATTTGATACAGCGACACAAGTATTAATTGCCTTAACGCTTTTGACTTCGTTTGTGGCAATTTGCATGGTGCTTTTTGGACGAGTAAATATAGTTCAACAGAATTTTACTGAAGATTTGTATCAATTAATCCAACCAATTGGGGTAATTGTTTTTTTATTATCTGGGTACATACTTTTTTATTTCCGAAAAACTCATCGGAAAGAAAGCGCCATTCAGGACATTGCCAAGGCCGAGCATTTTTATCGCAATAAGTCCACGGTCTTAATTCTTTTTCATTTATTATTATCAGGAGCAATAATTCTATTTACTGCCGAAAGTATGATTCATGCGATTGAAGCTTTGAGTTATCTTTTCCATATTCCACCGGTTATAACTGGAGTTTTTGCTGGTTTAATTGGCTGTCTGGGTGAAATACTTGTGATTCATAATTATACGGTGAATCCAAAAGGGAGAATTGGTGATGCATTGATTGGAGTCGGGATGGATAATATTGTCACAACCTTAGGCGCGGCGATTGTTGCTATGATGGGTGGAATTTTTTTGGGAGGAAGTTCATTAATTGTTATTTTTGTTTTAATTCTGGGGATGAATACATTTTTGATTGGTCAAGTGAGCGAAATGAAAAATTATTTTATTTTAGAAAAAGAATAAAATATGGTAGAAATTGTAAATAAAATTTTTAAAATAATTTATTTGTTGTTAGTAATTTTTGTGATTTTGGCAATTATTTTCTCTCGTTTAGATAGTAATTTACTTTTCTTTTTTGGTGGACTGGGAAATTTATTTGGTCAAGGTTCGATAATAATTTATATTTTGACTCTTCTTCCAGGCATTGGAAAAAGACTCTTCATAAATAATAAATTTTTCTCTGTCTTAAAAATTTACCGGAGACAAATAGGGATTTTAATGTATTTTTTTGCTTTGATTCACTTTGCTTTTATTAAGGTTATTTTTTTAAACAATTTTAATGATTTTTTTCCTCGAAATACTTTTGAAATTACCGGCTCAATTGCTTTATTTATTCTTTTTTTTCTTTTTATTACTTCCAATAACCTGAGTGTGAGGCGATTACGAATTTATTGGTATTGGATTCAGAGGTTGACATATCTGAGCATGTTTTTTATTTTCTTCCATGTGGCGCTAATTGATTTGAGTATCTGGACTATTTTTATGGGATTGGTAATTATTTTAGAAGTAATTTCGTTTATTGTTATTTATATAAAGACAGGTTCATTAATAAGTAAGAAATAAAATTAAATAGTAATCTTCATGAGATTTTTAAACCTGCTGTTTATTTGCTTATCGGTGATTTGATTGACATCAATTGATATTTTTTCTATTAGGGAATTTTCTAAAAGTAGGGAGTTATTTTTTAATTGAACAAAGTCAAAAATACTGCTTCGTGATTGCAGATTAGTTAATCTTTCTTGAAGTGAAAGAATACCAAATGGTCCAATGCGCATATCACAATAAATTGAAAGAGCACATTCAAAATCATTTTGGCGAAGTATTTGAGGAATATTTTCCCATTCGAGGTTATTAATTAAAGTGAGTACTTTTGGCGATAAGCTAATTTCTTGGCAAATTTGCAGGGTGGCCAGGTGAAGATTATTTCCATATTTTTTAATAACTTTTTTTTGGATACTTTTCCAATAAGCGGTTTTGTTTTGTTCTTCTTCAAAAAGAGCTGGCCGATCAAAATTAAATTTAATAATGTTAGCCATATCATGAAAAAGACAAGCCTGAATAATAGCTTGTTGGTCAATTTTGGCTCCCTGCCAATCTTCTGTAATTATTTGGGCTAAAGAAGCGACGCGAAGCATATGTCTTTGAAGATTCAGAGGAATATTATATTGGTTATAAATTTTTTGAAGATCCATTTTATAAATCTTTACTTAAGTTATAACCAAAAATAATCCCAATAATTCCACCTAGACCACTAGTTAAAACAGAAGTAAAAGAAAGTGTATTAATACCAAAAAACGCCGGTAAGTAACCACCGATAATACTGCCCAGAGTCATACAAAGCATGACTAATGATTTTGCCGACATAGTGTAATTATATATATTAATTAGTTAAGATTTTTTTATATTGATGTGAGAAAATAGAACATATTAGTTTTTTTATGCTAGAAAGACAAATGACTATCGTTCAAGCAGAGCGATTACCTCTTCAAGATCATTGTGGTATTATTGCGGCCTTTTCTCTTGGAGGAGATATTACTTTTACTCACAACATAGTTAAGGGCTTGCAAGCTTTACAAACACGCGGTTATGATGGGGCTGGGCTTTGTACTTTGTCAGTAAGTGGAGAAACACATAGCGTAAAAGGAGAAGGATCGGTTTCTGATGTTTTTTCACCAGAATTAATTGCAAGAGAAGTTGATCGACGGGCTAAACTTTGGGTGGGTCAAGTTAGATATGGAACAAAGGGAGGATTCATTGCTGAAAATGTTCAACCCTTTTCTGTCAATCATGAATCACAAGATGAATTTTTTGTCGCTCATAATGGTCA
>CAYZAZ010000049.1:5797-7658 GCA_964476545.1 uncultured Gammaproteobacteria bacterium | reverse complement strand
AACGATCCTGGATAATCCTGAGCTTGTCGAAGGATTACCAGGATGACTATTAAATGTAAAATAGGGTACAAATGACAAAAAAAGAACGGGTTGATCTACCGCTCTATTTTTAAACTGCAACTGTCGTTTTTGTTACGCTTCTAAATGAGCCCAAGGCGAGAATCGAACTCGCGGTCTTATTCTTACCAAGAATACGTTTTACCACTAAACTACTTGGGCTAATCAGAATATTATACAGGAAGAAGATTTATTTCTTCATACTTTTTCCAAGAGTTTTAGCAAATCCAGTGCGGTTGGGTAAGTATTTTTGATAATAATAGTCACTTATTATTTGTTCTTTTTGTTGTGGTGAAGTATTTTTTGGAATTTGAATGTCGATAATACCTAAAGCTCTTAAGAGATGAAAAGCGGTCCATTCCTCAGGAGTTTTACACCCGTTTCTTGGAGCTTCACGACCTCTTAATTTATTATTGGAAAAAGTATCCGCGGTTAACTTTGCTACTGTGCCACCAATTGTGAGAAGAGGATTTGCTGTAAGTGCCCCAGCTGTAGCGGCTTTACCGGCAGCTCCGCTTACAAAGTCGGCAACACCAGCAGAACCGGCATCTCTTACTAGGTTTGCTAATAGCGCAGAGGTTATTGGGTCATCATAGAGTGTTGTTCTAACTATACTTGGTTGAGTACTAGCTAAACTTGCCAATTTATTTAAATATTGGTCAATCGCTGTTTGATTTGAAAGTAATATATTCCCTTCTTTAATTCGCCTAGCAATTTCTTGGGGCGTTAGTTTTCGTTGGGGTGTTTTTTCTGGAGGGTTAGTTTTTAGTGAATTTTGTTGTCCTGTGGGAAAATCACTTTCTAATTCTGCACGTAAAATCTCTTCAATCTTTAAATCTTCTTGTACTTGTAATTCTTGTCTTAGTGTTTGTTCGGCAGTCTGAGGTTGTGGACTAACTGAGGCGGTAGCTGTTTCAGCTTGAATTGCTTGAATATTATCTTTTACATGTTGTTCTGGTTCTAAGTTTAATGCGGCGGTTATTTCTTCTTCACTAACTGGTGGAGCAGCTTCTTTGGTGGAAAGAAGACCATCAAGATTTTGTTCTTTAGGACCGTTTAACAAATCATCTGTTGTGGGGCTTATTTTTGTTGGTTGAGTTTCATCAGGCGGAGAGGAAATTTCATTATCATTCCCTAACAAATTGCTATATTGATCTGTCTTTGTTAGTGGTGTTAGTGGTGTTGGTTGAGTAGCATCAGTCGCAGGTATAGTTGGTTGAGTGGAATATTCTTCTTGTGTGGGTGGAGGATCTGGATTGATCATTTCTTCTGGTGGTAAATTATAGTCAGAATATGGAATTCCATTATTGTTGTGGCGAATATTTCCTTCTGCGTCAAGTCGATAATGCCAAACGTCATCCGATTGTAAGTTTAATTTGTCGGTTGGAGGACTTGCTGGTGTTGGTTGACTAGCATCAGTCGCAGGTTTAGTTGGTGGAACGGGAAGTTCTTCAGGTGGTGGGTCATCATCAGTATATGGATCTCCATTTTCATTGTATCGTCTCTGTCCCTTATCATCATATCTATAATTAGGTCTAGAAAAAAAATTATATGAGAAATCAGTCATATCTGTTGGAGCTATTTGTGAGCTTGATGGCACAGTTTTTTCAGGTTGACTTACTGGCGTTTGAGCAGGAGAAGAATCAGGTAAAAGTTGACTATTGTTTAATTGGGTCTTATTGACCTGTATTGGTTGACTATCAATTGGTGGGATAATTTTTTTTGCTTGCTGAATTTGTGTGGGTTGAGTTTCTGATAATGAATCTGACATATTAATCTAATAATATCGAATTTAAATATTAAT
>CAYZAZ010000049.1:0-5787 GCA_964476545.1 uncultured Gammaproteobacteria bacterium | reverse complement strand
GTAAAGCAGAAGATGTTTATCTTAATTAATTATACTATAGGTAAAATACCCCTTGACAAATTTAAAATAATACTTTATTCTGAATATATAAAGAAAAAAGAGCTCTTTTTCTTTACTTATTATAAGTTAAATTATAATTATGAAAAGAATACTTATAGATCTTTTAATCTTTCGAGGATTGTTAGACGGAGGATAAAGATAGAAGGTAGAATTTATACGCAGCTGAGTCCAAAGATTGTATCTAAGGGCCCGGCGCGTTTTTTGTACTCTTAGTTTCCCGATTTGTTCGGGATTACTAAGAGTAAATCCTCCAAACATCGCTCTTTGCGACGTCGAGCGGGTAGCGTTGAGTTAAGTCGCAAAGTAAGATGTGGAGGATACTAAACTTTCTTTTTAACAACGATTCTGGACGGAGCCAGAATGACGAGGTACAAAAGTTATAGCGGGTATATTTTTCTTATTACCCTCACCCACCACGGAATTTTTATTTCTGGTAAAGGCGGATGATTAAAGAAAACTTGTGGGGTAGAGATGGTCCATTTTTGATTTTCACAACCTTGGCGCTTGATAGCCCAAAAATAAAAGCCATTTTCTAAATTTTTTGGAATGGTAAATGTTTCGCCACTAGCTTCTTTTACTTCATATTCCTTAAAAAAAACCTGGTCTGTTTTTTTAGGAAAATTATTGCGTGGCCAAAATATTAGTGAATTTTTTTCTCCTTGATCTTTTTCTAGTATTTTCCAGCTTAAAACTTGGGGATTAGTAATAAAATTTTTCGTTGTCGGAATAACTTCGCTGATTGTACAGTCAATTTTTTTTGGGTCGGTAGATAAAATT
Organism: uncultured Gammaproteobacteria bacterium; assembly: GCA_964476545.1. Taxonomy (GTDB): domain Bacteria; phylum Patescibacteriota; class Microgenomatia; order UBA1406; family GWC2-37-13; genus CAYZAZ01. Next base: position 4,950 of record CAYZAZ010000049.1, on the reverse strand, counting down.
GAGTTAAGTAGGGGAATGGCCGGTGTCTTGAGAATTTCGGCTTCATTATAAATGTCAATTAGTTTTGCCGGAGATAAATTATTATCTAAGGTATTAGTTAGAGCAGTTTGCCAATTACTTGCATCTTTAATGAGTGGGGAGAATTCTGGAGCCGACCAGGCGGGGAAGCCATTTTCTTTTAGGGTATTATATAAAAGGGAAAAATTTAGGGGGTTTAGGGCTTTGCCATAAATACTCATCCCTGAGCGAGAAAAATAAGTAGTTGAAGCATCAATGGCGTTGGTGTATTTAATCTCATTGGGTTCGGCTTCGCTCCAGACATGGGTATAGACTCTTTGTTTGGGAAAATCATATTGATAAGTAAGTTTTGTTAATTTATCGAAATAGTTAAAAATAATTTCTTGGCGCATTTGATGTAGTTCTTCGCTCGTCCAATTTTTATTTTGGCCGCAAGTTTTGTTATTTATTGGACAAAACATATCTTGAATGGCGCGGTAGCCGTAAGGTTTAAATTCCCAATCACCAGGTGCAATGGCGGCATTGAGAGAGACTTCTGTCCCAATGGAAATTCCGGCAAAAAGAGTGGGATCAATATTTTTACTAATTGTTTTGATGAGAATTTCGAAACGATTTTTTTGTAAAGTAGTAAAGGGTACGCTTACGATGTTTGCTGGTGGAGCGACAAGAATATCGCCACTGCCCCAATTGCGGACATTGAATTTCATTGGTGTTTGCCAATCAAGCCAATCAACATTCCATTTATTTTCAGGATTATATCCTTGGATAAATTTTTTTCTAAATTCGGGGTCTTGGAGTTTTTTAAAAGTGCAGTTTTGATAATCATCATTAGTACAGCCGGGAGTTTGATTGCCATCAGAGTCCCACCAGTTCCAAAGTTCGGGCAATTCATCCCACCATTGAAAGCCATTTAGGGGAATAAATATAGGAAAGTTTTCACTTTTAGCCAACTCAATCATTCTTTTGAGGCGAAGAACATAGGGAGAATTTTCGGAAATATTATCAAGTGGATAGTTAGTATATTCCAGTAGGGTACTCCAAGCTAGTTTTCGATTCGTGGTCCCTGTCGTAAGCAGTGTCTTAATATTTCTTAAGCGGGTAATGGCTTTGGGTTTGACTTCTTTTTGCCAAATTTCTTCTGGTGCAGTCCAATCAAGAAAATGAAAAGAGTCAGAAAAATTAATAACAATGTATTGAGGGTCGGAGGTGATTTCAAAGGCAGAGACGGAAATAGTAGAAAGTAGATAGCAGATAGTAGATAGGATTAGTAAACTTACTAAATTTTTTATCATTAATTCATTGTACCGTAAGCGTTAAGTATTTAAATATTAATTTGCTCTATCAGATTGATTTTTGAAATTAATATCTTATAATATTTAAATGTCTATAAAACCATTAAGTTCAGTAAGTAGAAGAGATTTTTTAAAACTTGTCGGAGCTGCGCTTGGAAGTGCATTTGTTGCATCATGTGATAAGGGAAGTGTCGCTCCAGTTGCCACTACTGAAAAAGCGCCGTTTCCACTTATGCCTGAAAATACCCAATTAGTAGCAGATTTGCGTCAGCAGGTAGGTTATGGTGATGGGGTGACTCATGCCACTGTTAAACCAGTAAAATTACTTCAGGCCAATATTAAACTTCAAGAAGAATATGCAACAACTTATAATCAAACAGAATTTGAATTTAGCAATAATCGAGGGATGCAGGTTAGAGCTGGATTAACACAGACTGGTCAATTAAAAATGAGTGACACAGATAAGGATGTGAGGGAATTTATGAGGCCGGAGACAACCGCAACTCAAGCGGTGCCAATTATTCAAGATTTATCAGATGATAGTAGCAGGTATATCGAGACATATATGCACTTTCAGAGTAAAGCTTATAAAAACGACCCATTATATTTATGGGCAGATGGGGAAAACTTAAATAGATTACGGGCTTTGGCGCAAGAAATATTTCGTCATTCTCCAGTTGGACATAACGTACTTCATTTAGTAAATGGATCAGTGACTACTCAAACGACTCCACCACCAGAGGGATTAACTGATGGATATGTAATGAATCCAAAATATTTACCACCAGCGGGTAATGGTGGAAGGACAGTTTATACAACCAAAATTGAAGGTGGAAAAGAAGTCTTAACTCGCTTAGATGTGTTTATTATGCTTCCATCTGCGATTGACCAAGCTACTCTTCTTGGAATCCCACCTGGTGCGGGCGTAATGAGAGTACTGGCAAATGAAGTTTATGGTGCAGATTTACAAACAGGGAGACAGAAGTCATTTACTCCTCCAGAAGAACCAAAAACACTAAGGGAAATCGGTAGTACCTTATATGGATTAAGCGAGGCCTTGGCAACAGGGGCTGGTCAAGTAAGTACTTTGCTTAACGAAGATGGAGTGAACTGCGTTAATGAAATGGCAATGGCTACATTATAATATATTTCATATGGTGGAAAGTGCTGTAGCAATTGCCCCAAGTGAAATGGGGTTACAAAAACCAATAGAAATAGCGCCAGTTCCCGTTGTGCCGGAGAAGCCTAAGCTTCAAGAAAAAACTGTTCCAGCGTTAGAAATTATTAAACCACGTCCAACTAAAAAATTAGCGCAGAAGGCAGTATTAACGCATGAAACAGCGGAGTTTTTAACAAGATGCGGTTTGGATTCAGAAAAAGTTAATCCTGTTCCGCTTGGACAAGGGGCAAATCATTTGGTCTATGCTTATGAAAATGGTGAAGAAGCGCAAGTGATTAAAATTCCCAAAGTAAAATCTAAGGTAACGATGAATGCAGGTAAAGAAGATGAGGCTTTTAATCTAAGAACTTGTCAGGAGGCTTTTGGAGAATTTATTTTACCGACAAAGATAATGGGCAATGCAGAAACAGGGGACTATTGTATTGTGCAAAAAGCAGTCAAGGGCAAATCGGTTTCCAATAAAAATTTGAATCCTGCTATTTTGGAGCAGTTAGAAAAAATTACAGAGTTAAATCAGAAATTATTTACGGAAAAAAAATTGGCTCTAGATTTTGTGGGTATGCCGGGTTTTATTTCCTGGATACAGAAGCAGTTTTCAAAATTAATAATGAGAAAAAGTGTTTTCGAAGTCTCTAATTTATTAATCGATGAAAAAGATGGGCGAGTTTATATTATTGACTATGATTTGTTTAATTTTAAAGAAAGTTTTTTTTCCAAAAAACGATTGATTTCATCCTTTGGTTTTTTTGTCAATCGGCTGATGATGAAGCATTATTTTGGTGTTGACATAAAAAAGAAATAGTATGCTATACTATATATGTTCTAGGAGTTAAAACTGCTAAAGTTAAAATTCAATCTGTGCAATTTGAAACCCCACGAAATAAATTCTAAATGCTAAATTCAAAGTTCCAAATAAAGATTAAATACGTGAAAAACTCATTAAGAGTTTCTGGAAAGGGGGTGAATATAATACATGGATAAAAACAAATTATTCGTAGGAAGTCTTCCTTGGTCAATCAATAATGATTCTTTAAGAGATTTATTTGCACAATATGGTGAAATAGTCGAAGCAATCGTTATTACTGATCGTGCAACTGGAAGATCAAAAGGATTCGGTTTTGTCACATTTGCCACAGAAGAAGGAGCAAAAGCTGCTCTTGATATGAACGGTAAAGAAGTTGAAGGTAGACCAATCGTTGTTAACGTAGCTAAACCTCGTGAACCACGAAGAAGTTTCTAAAATAAACTTAGTAAACAAATTGGATGGAGCCAAGGCTAGTCTTTGGCTCCTCCAAATCCTGCATTAATAAAAAAAGCTTCGTAAATATTGCTATAATAACTTTATGAAATTTATTAATAAGCCATTAGAGATCACTGGATTAAAAAAAATGTCTTCGAAAATGTTTGGGGGATTAGTTAAAGCCGTAGTTGATATTAATAAAGAAATTATAGTAGTAGATGCCGTAATGCATGCTGATGAGGAAAAATATTTAATTGAACTTGGATCTGCACAAGATGATTTATGGGGGATAAATTTTTATCCAGATTTAACAGGAGATGATTTTATTGAATTTGATTCCATGATAAATCTTCGACCTCGTTTGAATAATTTTTCAAGGGGAGTGGAAGATATAAAAATAAGGCAAAAAATAAAAGAAGTTGTCGATAAATTAATTATTAAATGAACATTTTTCATCAAGATTTACAAAATCGCTGGGTAAATTTTACTTTACTTGAACAAATGGCCAATATTGGCGCTGAGGTTGGGCGAACAATTTCTTGGCGAAATAAAAATAACAAAGAAATGAGTAAAAATGCATTTTATCGGGCACTTGAACTTTTAGATTTTACTATTCAAGATAGTAAGAACATCAATTCTTTAAAAGAGATTTGTCGGGTGCGGGAAGTCTTGGTTGATTTTTTTGCTGGGGAAAATATTTACAAATCAACCGATGCAAATTTGAATAAGTATTTTTATTATTTTAATTTAGCGGTTAGAAAATAATTTTTAATCCTGGAACCCTTTTAAAATGAGAGAGGTTGTTTGTTACAAGAATTAAGTCATGTGTTAAGCAGGTTGTAGCGATAAGAAGATCAAAATTATCGATTAATTGTCCTTTTTGACGAAGTAATCTTCTTGTATAAGCAAATTTTTCAATTATTGAATATTCAATGTGAACAATAGTAATTGTTTTTAATAGATTTTTAAATTGGATTAATTTTTTTTTGTTTTTTGTTTCTAACAGTCCTTCAAGAATTTCTCCAACAGAAATAATACTAATGTAAAGTGGTTGGTTTCGTAGCTTTTTTATTATTTGAACTTCTTCCTTTTTTCCTTTTAAAAAATTAATTAGAACGTCTGAATCTATTAGATACATATTTACTTAAAAATGAGGCAATTTTCTTGGTTCTTCATCAAAGTTAGTGGAATATTAACGACGCTATCAAGACCGATAGCAT
>CAYZAZ010000048.1:0-7811 GCA_964476545.1 uncultured Gammaproteobacteria bacterium | reverse complement strand
CGATTCTGGACGCACTTCATCGCTCACCGTTTGCCAGAATGACAATTTTTCATATGCCTCATCTATATATGCTTTATGCTATCATTACAAGTAGAAGTTACAATTTTACCAACCGATTTTGGAACAGTGTCCAAAAAAATATTAAAGAGTGGAGATTTTGGGTGGGGAGGTGATTTTGTATATTCTACTTGACAAAAAGATACTTCTTTTTGTATACTATACTTACATATGCAACTAATAAAGAGGGATGCGAATAGTTATATAAAATCATGGTTAAATTCAAATGACCATAAAGTTTTAATAGTGCTTGGGGCAAGGCAAGTAGGTAAAACAACCTTAATTAGAAATAATTTATTAGGTCTTAGGGTTAAATATTTAAATTTAGACATTGAAGTTGATAAACAATCTTTTTTGAGATCGGCACAACTTACGCCAAAATCGGCAATGAATTCGTTTTTAAATCCAGAAGTTTTAGTTGTTGATGAAGCACAAAAGTTGTTTGAAACAGGGCGCATTATTAAAGGTTGGTATGATTCAAATCTGCCTGTAAAATATATTATGTCGGGTTCATCAAGTTTAAATTTATTAAATCAAGCGGCTGAAAGTTTGACTGGCCGGAATATTAAATTATATCTACCACCGCTTCTTTTTTCAGAAATCTTATATTCTCAAAATTGGGGGATTTTAAAAGGAAAGGTCAAAGGAATTGAATTTTATAAAAAACAAATTGACACATTAGTTTTTAATAATATGGTTTTTGGATCATATCCAGAAGCTGTAACTACTTCAAATAAATTGGAATATTTAATTAATTTAATATCTGATTATTTATTAAAAGATATATTATATTCGGGACTTATTAAAGAACCTCAGTTAATCAGAAGATTATTATCTCTTTTAGCTTATCAAGCAGGATCAGAAGTTTCGGTTAATGAATTGGCAAATAATTTAGGAATTTCAAGAATTACTGTTGAACGTTATCTGGATTTACTTGAAAGAACCTTTGTAATTTTTCGTTTACCCGCCTTTGGTAGTAATCCAAGAAAGGAAATAATAAAAAATCAAAAGATATTTTTTTGGGATACGGGTGTGAGAAATGCTTTAATAAATGAATTTAATTTAGATATTAATAGATCAGATATAGGAAGTCTTTGGGAAAATTGGATTATTGCTGAATTTGCTAAGAAAATATTTTTGGAAGGAAATATTAAGAAGATTTATTTTTGGAGGACAAAAAATGGAAGTGAGGTAGACTTGGTAATAAAAAATTACGATGGGAAAATAACTGCATTTGAGATCAAATGGAGAGGTAATAAAATTACAAAAGCATTTATTGCGCAGTACAATGTTCCCGTTCAGTTAATTAATAAGGATAATTTTATTAACTATTTGATTTAAAGATGAAAAATTGAATAGTGAGTGGAGATTTTGGGTGGGGAGGTAAGAAGAAATATTAATCTGAAAATTGAGGGAGGGGTTGGGAAGATTATCTGATTGGTATTTCAGGCATATTAAATTGGGAAATCACTAGATTTTGGTTTTAACTTCCAACTAATCACATTACCTTGTGATCTTTTTTGTTTTTCGTCACCACTATATATAATATATGCACTTTTTATTTTATTGTCAGATAATTTATTCCAATAATTTATATTTTTAAAATCATCATCATGAATTGTTTTACCGGCTTTTATTTCTATAGGAATAAATTTATTATTTGATTTGACTAAACAATCGATTTCATGACCTGTTTTATCACGCCAGTAATATAAATTAGGTATGATTCCACGGTGATAATGTGATTTGATAATATTGGAAATGACAAAAGATTCAAAAAGAGCTCCGCGTAAATAATGACTTGATAGTTCTTGGCTATTTTTTATACCTAATAATTGACAAACTAATCCTGAATCAAAAAAATGTAATTTTGGAGCTTTTATAATACGCTTATTAAAATTTTTATAAAAAGGTTCAAGAAAAAATATAATATAACTTTCTTCAAGTATCGATAACCAGGATCGAATTGTGACATGTGAAATACCGATGTCAGATGCAAGGGAAGAAAGATTCATAACTTGCCCTGTTCGAGCCGCACAAAGACGGATAAATGTGTGAAAAGTATTGAGATTTGTTATTTGTTTTATTGAACGAACATCTCGTTCAATATATGTTTCAATATAGCTTGGATACCATTCTTGTGGGTTAATTTTTGATTCGTAAAGTCGTGGATAAAAACCTTTGAATAGTTGAGTATTAATATCCGGAAATTTATACTTTGTTTCATAGAGTTCTTCTAAATCTAATGGTAATAATTTAGCCTTATATATTCTACCTGCTAATGATTGTGATATTTTTTCATTTAATAAAAAATTTTGTGATCCTGTAAGAATGAATTGACCCATTCTTTTTTTTGCATCAACTCTTGTCTGAATATATGAAAACAATTTAGGGACGTGTTGAGCTTCATCGATAATAAGCATTTTACGATCATTATCTGTATATGTATCTAAGAAACCGCGTGGATCATTTATTGCAAATAGCCGAATATCTGGTTCTTCTAAATTTACATAAATAGCTTTTGGAAAAAGCTTTTTTATTAAAGTTGTTTTACCAGATTGACGAGGACCAGTGATTGATATAACAGGAAAGTTATGTAATTGTTTTTGGATAACCTTACCCAAGGTTCTTTTAATCATAAAAAATTATACCAATTATTGGACAAATTGTCAATTGCATTTACAAAATGTCCATTTATGTAAAAGATATATTATTGCGTATAATCTATTTTCCTCTTCTTTTAATAAAAAGATAGATAAGAAGAATCGGGAGCCAGATGATGGAAAAGGCAATGATCCAGATAAATAAGCTACCAACACCGCGAAGAGTTTTGATAACAGAACGAATGGCTTCTTTGAAAATGACTTCTGGTCTCCAAGATTCAGATGGGGCATAAGGCAGTGTCATTTCATCTGAAGAAAGATAGACGGTGATTTTAGCCATTTCAGCATTTTTTTTAAGATAATTTTGCTGGCCAAGAATGGAGTCAATCGAAGCTTGAGCATTAATTATTTCTCTCTGAATTTGTAAAATATCTTGAACAAGCGTGGCGCGATCAAGCATTTCTTCAAATTTTGCTTTAGTTTTTTCATAAGTTTTTAGTTGAGCTTCAAGATCAGTGTATTGATCGGTGACATCTTGACCTTGAAGATTTTCTGAGACAACTTTGACTGCTAGGGAGCGGTAATACTCAAGAGCTTCATTTAATTTTTTGGCGGGAATGCGGATGATGACAGTCGCTGAGGCAATGTCATTGGGATTATTAATGGTGGAGTTGACCATGTAGCCACCTAATTCTTGGGCTTTATTAATAATATCTTTTTGAACATTAGTAACTTTGAGAACTTGTAAAGAAAGATAGGAATCCTGAATAACCAAACGATTTTGCACATTTGTTGTCGGGGCGGATTCGTTTATCGGGGGAAACATACCGATTCCGACGGAACTGTCGCTGAGGCCGGCCATTTTTGGTGAAGCGGAATACATCAGGTTACTTGAAGAGCGGGAGGAATAGTTATTAATGAAGGAATTTTTTGTAAGAAGAAAAATAATAACAGTAGCTAATAAGCAGACTAATTTATTGTTTTTTACCCAAGCGATAATTTTCTGCATATGGTAATCTTAATATATAGTTTTAGTTATTAGTTGTCAATTATTAATTAATGAAGCAAGATTACAATAAATTTTGTATTTCAAGGAAAAAGTTGGTTTTTTTAATATTAGTTTTATTCATTATTATTTTTCTTTATCTTTCTTCATTTGTCTCAAAAAATAAGCAAATTATTCAAGGTAAGGCCAAAGAGAGAGTAACAAAAAATAATAAAAACATTTCAACAATTATTGGTGGGGAAAATGCTAAATTGGGTGAATTTCCGTATGTGGCACTTTTGAGCAATGGTTGTACTGGAGTGCTTATTCATTCCAGATGGGTTTTGACGGCGGCTCATTGTGTTGATATGAATTTATCTGTGGCAGTGGGAATTATAAATGTAAATGATTTTGAAAAAAGAAAAAACAAAGTTTTGGCATCAATTAGCCATCCAGAGTATGAATTTTTTTCACTTCGAAATGACATAGCTTTATTGTTACTTGAAAAAGAGGAACAAGGTATTGTTTTGCCCAAATTACCCAAGATAGATTTAAAAAAGAATATTGATGATAATTATATGTATGAAGATAAAACAGATATTGTAAGTGTAGGGTGGGGGTGTGTGGGTATTTCACCAACGCCAGGGGCGACAATAACATCATCTTATGCTAATAGAAATTGGGACATGGTATATTCAGAAATATTGCAAAAAACAACTTTTCAATTAGTTAAATCAGCAGATATATCATCATTATCTGATGATCAAAAAAATAAAATATCTTTTGGGGATAAGGATGGGCGTATATTCGATCATGCAATTTGTTATGGTGATTCAGGTGGGCCGGTACTTTATATGCAAGGTGACGATGCTTATGTTATTGGGTTAAGTTCGTCTGGATCAAGTGGTCTTTCTGAAACAAAATCTAGTGGGCCAAAGATAATTAATTATCTTAGTTGGCTAAACGAAAAAATCAACGCTCCAGTCTCTGTTAGCATTTTATCAAGTGATTATTACAATATTACTCCTCCAGATTTGTGTACAAATAAGATGAGATGTAAAAATCCATCTTTGATGTGTAAATTATCCAATAAAGTAAGTCGGGGAAAATGTGTCCCAAAAAAATATCTTCAAATATTTCTTTCTTCACTTGTATCTAGAGGTAACTTGGGCGGATTAAGCGGGGCAGATAATAAATGTAAACAAATGGCAAAAAATGCCAATTTAAAAGGGGTATTTAAGGCATTTCTTTCTAATTCGAAAGAAAATGTTGCTTTGAGGATAAAAATTAAAAATCTACCATATCTTACTGTTGATGGGTATATTATTGCGAATAACTTCAGTGATTTAAGTCAAAATAAGTTGAATTATCCGCTTGTGGTTAATGAAAAAGGCCAGCATGAGATTTTAGATGATGAGCCATTTACCGCAATTAATGTTTTTACAGGTACAAATCAAGATTTATCGACTGGGAGTCATTGTGGCGATTGGAAGAAAGATAATCAGACTATTTATGGCACTTATGGAATTACTGGATTTAACAAACAGAAATCATCTTCATGGCTTTATCATACAATTGGTAGCTGTTATGATCCTTATAGAATATATTGTATTGAGGATGAGAAGTAATGTTAAAGAATATGGTCTGATGCTTTCCAGCCGGGGCGGGAGGTAACCTTGACCCAAGTTTCCGTTCCTTTGGCAAAATGTTTTTGACCGGGTTTGACGATTATTTTTTCTCCAGTTTTTAAGATATGTTCTTGGCCATCGATAAATAATTTTAGTTCTCCACTAATTATTTCGTAAGTTTCAGTTGTTTTTTCGTGATGATGGGGAAGAGATTCATCAATGACGGCGATGGCGATGCTGTATTCTGGATGAAGAGAGGTGGGATCGATTTCACAAAGAATTTCAGTTAAATTCTTTTGGCTGTTGAGGACAATTTTTTTTCCGGGATATTGGACTTTGAGTTTTTCAATGACTTGATTGATGTTCATAATAATATAATAACAAAAAGGAAGCGGATTTGTTATACTTATCACTTCATATGTCTTGGTTTATTTTAATTTTAATTTCCGTTATTTTTGCCTCATTAGTCAATATTTTTGACAAGTTTTTTATTGGGAAAAAAATAAAGAATGTTTATTCTTTTGCTTTTTTGGTTAATCTTTTTATGTTTTTTTATGTTTTTGGTACAGCACTTATTTTGAGAAAATCTTTTGTTTTTGATCAGTCAACAATATTTTCTATTTTTTCTGGTTTGTCCTTTTTTTTCACTTGGGTTTTTTGGTGGAAAGCGATTGATAAAGTAGAAATCTCAAGGCTAGTGGCTATTGCTTCAGTTCAGCCTGTCATCAATGCCTTTTTGGCAGTAATTTTTTTGAACGAAACTATCTCTTTTAATAAGTGGTTGGCCATTATTCTTATTGTTATTGGCGCAGTTTTATGTACTTGGGAAAATAAAAAAAGCACGGGTTTTAATAAAGCTTATTTATTAGTCTTGATGGCTACATGTTTTGGGGCTGTGGGAAACATTCTGGCAAAATTTGCAACGACTAATACTCATTCTTTAGTGGTTAATTCAACTGCATTTTTTGCCACTTTTCCTTTGTTTTTTGTAATGTTGAGAAGTAAAGAAGTAAGAAGTGAAGTGAAAAAAAATTTAAGTCATTTTAATTCATTTATTCTTCTTTTTTTCCGAAGCATTATTGGTTATACAGCGATTTGTTTTTATATGTTGGCCGTTGGGGCCGGGCCAATTTCATTTGTGTCTGCGATAAACAGTAGCGGACCACTTTTTGTTTTTATTTTTTCCACTTTATTAAGTATTTTTTGGCCAAAAATTATTAAAGAAGAATTATCCAAAGAAATTTTATTAGCTAAAACCGTGGCGATTATTATGATTGTGGTCGGGGTGATAGTAATCTCTATTTAATACTGCGACTAAAAAGATCTAAATAATTTTCTTTATTTATTATTTGCCACGTTGAATTTTTATATTTAGTCCAAGCTTTAGGTGGTTTTTTACTTTTTGCTGACCATTTTATTTCCCAACCGTAAAGTTTGCCTCCAATATCTTCGACTAAATCAACTTCTTGTTTGTCGTAAGTTCGCCAAAAATAATAATTAGTTTTAAAGCCTAGACCAAGCTGTTGTTTGTATTTTTCTGAGATAATAAAATTTTCCCAAAGCTTTCCAATATCATCTCTAATTGAGAGCGGATTTTGATTATTAATAATTGCATTTCTTATTCCTAAATCAAAAAAATAAATTTTTCTTAATTTTCCAATGGCTTTTCTCATATTTCCAGAATAGGGAGATAGTCGGAAAATAATAAAAGCTTTTTCTAAAAGAGAAATATAATTGGCTATTGTTTGTTTATTGACACCAATTAAATTTGCTAATTCATTGTAAGAAACTTCACTGCCAATTTGTAAGGCCAGTGCTTGAAGGAGTTTTACAATAATTTCTGAGCTTTTGATATTATCAAATTTAAGAATGTCTTTATAAAGATAGTTCGAGGCTAAATATTTAATTCTTTGGGCTTTTTGGTCAAAAGAAGTTAGGTTAATGATTTCAGGATAAGAACCATAGATTAAAAGGCTTTCTAAATTTCTTTCTGCCTCAAGAAATTGATTTTTGTTGTAAATCTCATTTAGAGAAAATGGAAAGAGCCAGAATTCCAAACTTCTTCCGGTTAGTGGCTCATTAATTATATTTGATAATTCAAAAGAAGAGGAGCCGGTTGCAATTACTTGAATATTTGGAAAGTTATCAACTAATAGTTTAAGTTTTATCCCTATGTTTTTAACTCTTTGAGCTTCATCGATTACGACTAATTTGTTATTGCCAATGATTTGTTTTAGATTGCTTGAATTTGTTGCATTTTGAAATCTATTTAAAATATCTAATTCATCACAGTTAAAATAACCATATGGTTTTTTAAAATCATTAAGAATTTTTTTAACAAGAGTGGTTTTTCCAACCTGTCTCGCTCCATAAATTATAATAATCTTGCCTTTAAACAAATTATCTCGGATTATTTTTTCCAGGTGTCTTTTTGTATACATATAGCCTAATTATACCTAAATTAGGACACTTGTCAAGCCTAATTTGGTTCTATAACAAATGTTGTGGGTAACTTTTAATACTTTAGACTATCTTCAC
>CAYZAZ010000047.1:0-7950 GCA_964476545.1 uncultured Gammaproteobacteria bacterium | reverse complement strand
CTTCAATAAAAGTAAAACCTATTCGATAGTTATATGAAATGGAAAAAGCCCAATATTCTTTCATCGTCCCATGAAGTTTATGAGTTTTCAATTTTGGATCAAATGGATTTTTACGAAATAATTTCTCACACAAAATTGCATTCTCTTTTACTTCTTTGGGTAACTTCTTGAACTGTTTTAAGAATTTAGGAGAATATTCTATTTCCATATATTATATTAAATTAATTTCGACAATATCGACTTCTTTTCAAGATAGCCTTTAGGACTCTTTAAATAAAACTCTCTTTTAAATGCTTGATTTTTATCAATAAATTTTTCTATATACGCAATTTTCTACGGCCTAAATGGTTTTGTTGATTTTGTTCCACCTTTATTGTGATTTACTAAGCGATCTTCAATATTTTGTGTGACTCCAGTATAAAATCGACCAGTCAATATACTTTTTAAAATGTAAACAAAGTACATATACTTCTCGTTGGCCCACAAAGTGGCCCCTTTGGGGCACTTGGGTACCTCTGGTAAAAAAATTAAAATTGCATTTTTTCAGTCAAAATTATATCATAAAATACCTATGGATTTTTTAAATTTTTTAGTTCCTCCAGTTTATGCTCAGTGTCCAGTTTGCGTCGTCACAGTTGGAGGAGGGTTAATTATTGCTAAAAAATTAGGAATTGATGATCTTTTAATGACGATTTGGCTCTCGGGTCTTAATACGGCCATTGCTTTTTGGATGGTAACAAAGATTAAAAGAAAAATTTTAAATAATCCTTACCTTTGGTCAATTGCTTTTTATTTGATGTCTGTTTTTTATCTTCAAGTAACTCATCAGACCGGGACTTCAAAAAATGTTTTTTGGGGAGTAAACAAAGTAATCTTTGGTTTAACATATGGCTTAATTATTTCAATTGGAGCAATTTTTTTTGATAAATTTTTAAGGAGTAGGAATAAGGGGAAAGTTTTTTTCCCATATCAAAAGGTAGTGATTCCACTGGTATTGTTGGCAATAAGCACATTAATATTTCTTTTTCTTTTAAGAAAATAATAAACGCACGATGTATCAATACATCGTGTTAATTATTAAAAATTATATTGATTTAATATGTTAGATAATAAAAAAATTGAGGAGTTTGTAGATAAAGTAAAAAAGATGGAAAAAGGAGAGAAGTTAGATTTATCTTCAGGTGAAGATCTTTCGATTGGCATTATGAATTTGATTTCGATTGAGGAGCATTTATTCTTTTCGGCTGGAAAAACTGGTAAGACTCAGTATTACGACATGATTAATGATGTGCGTAAAATGCGAGTGGAGCTTTTGCGAGAAATTATCAAAGATTATGGAGGCGAGGAATGGTGTATTAGTAAGCATTTGTTGGCGGCCTCAATGAGAATTATGGAGGTAGGAACAAAAGCTCAAAAAAAAGGTGAAAATGAAAAAGCCTATGATTTATTCAAAAAATCATATGAACTCTATAATTTATTTTGGGGTATTAATTTGGGGATGGTCGGAAAAGGAGAGCTCAAAGATATTAAAATAGAGGGTAAAGAGACACCTATTAAACATGAGGAAAAAAGTTTTTTTGGAAAGATAAGTAATGTGGTGGGAAAAATGCTGGATTGCTGTAGAGAATAAATAGGTTGTAGTTAGTAGTTAGTAGTTAAGAAGATGTGTTATTTAAAGTCGTATAAAATAAAAGATTTAAAAGGTAAAGTCGTGATGCTTGATAACAATATGAAAGCCTATTATGATAAAAAAATTGGCGGTTTGAAAAAAGACGATGAAGTGTTAGTTTATGGAAATTTAATAATTAAAAAAATTACCTCAAATGAGAAATAATATAAAAAAGGGAATTTTATTTGCTTTTATTGCTTCAATTATTTCGGGAGTAGCGATATTTTATTCAAAAATTTCCGTGACAAAAATAGACCCATTAGTTTTGACAACTAGTCGTAATTTAATAGCCGGAGGGTTACTAGTCATTAGTTATTGGTTATTTGCAAAGAAAGAGGAGTTAAGGAAGATTAAAAAAGATGATTTGTTTAAATTAGTCTTTATTGGTATTTTTGGCGGGGGAATTCCTTTCTACTTATTTTTTAGTGGACTAAAAATAGTAGATACAGCAATAACGGCGAATTTAATTCAAAAAACATTATTTGTTTGGGTCAGTTTATTTGCAGTAATTTTTTTGAAAGAAAAATTGAATTGGAAGTATTGGGTTAGTTTTTTGTTAGTAATTAGCGCTAATTTATTTTTAGTAAAATTTCTTTTTTCTTTTGGAAAAGGAGAATTATTAATTTTAGTAGCAACTTTGTTTTGGTCAATAGAAAATATTGTGACAAAAAGAGTTTTGAAAAATATTTCTTCTGAATTGGCCAGTTTATTTAGGATGGGGATTGGCTCAATATTTCTTCTGTTAACAGTTTTTGGTAGTGGAAAACTTAATATCTTATTAACAATTAATCTTAACCAATTAGCCATTATTTTCCTGGGCGGTACAATTTTATTTTTTTATGTTTCATTTTGGTACAAGGCCCTTAAATTTGCTCCGGCCAGTTTAGTTACCTTAGTTTTAACTTTTTCAGTCGTTGTAGGGAATGTTTTAAATGGTAGTTTTGGTGGAATTCAGTTGAGGGGAAACGAAGTCATTTCTTCTGGGATTATTGGACTATCAGTTTTGATAATATATTTTGCCACGCTTTACCAACCGCTTCGGTTAAAAAAGAGTGGCATGGACAAGCTAAAATAGATGGATAAACAAGGCTTGCTTCTTTGCTCTCGTTATAGCGTTGCTCCAAATTTCTTTGGTTATTGTGGTCCAGATAAAAATAAATCTTTAATTGATCATTTAAAAGAAAATGTTGCTGATAAAGAAGTTCTTCATATATTAAAAGAGTTTGAAACGCTTTATCCTTATTTACAGTTAATTGCTTATGCAAATAAAATCACTAATCCTTTTGATCGTCGCGTAGTGGAAGCTTATTGGCTTGGGAACTCATTGTTAAAAAATGTTTCAGTAATTTATCCAAGTTTTTTAACGGAAAAGTTATCTCTTGATAAAAAAATAAATAATAAAAAAATGAAAGGTATTTTAAAAAAAGTTTTTTCCTTGCCGGTATTACCGCATCATAGTTTTCATGTTTTTAATATTTTTAAAAGGACAGGAAAGATTAATGTAGAGCACACATTGGAAACGATGGATCAGTGTAGGATAAGTTGCGGACAAATTATTGATTATTCCGTATCTCAAATGTCAAATGTCCCAACTTCGCCCAAGGGCTTCGATGGGCAAGGTAAATCTCAAAACCATATCTTAAAACTCAAATCTATAATAATCAAGAGTAAGCCCTTGATGATTATTGGTAAAAAATTAATATTAGGACAAAAATTAACAACAAGAGAAGTAAAAATAGACTATAAGGGGAAAAGTTTTATAAAAGATTTGAAGGTCGGAGATTGGGTAAGTTTTCATTGGGGAATGGTTTGTGATAAATTAACTTTAGGCCAAGTCAAAAATTTGGAGCATTATACTAATGAAGCTATTAGTTATTATAATTTGTAAAACTCAATTAATTGATTAATCAATTAATTGAGTTTATATATTTATGAAGATATATGTTTTTGGGAATCCATTAGTAAAGGAAGATTCTGCCCCATTAAAATTATTGCCTCAATTAAGGTCAAAATTTCCTGAGATAGAGTTTGTAGTGACTGATCCGAATGAAAATTTTCCGCCAGTTGGGGAGCAAGATTTAGTTATTTTAGATACAGTGAAAGGAATAAAAGAACCAATGTTTTTAGATTTATCTAATCTAGAGAATATTGAGTCAACACCAATTTCTCCTCATGATTATGACCTTATGTTTCATTTACAATTATTATTAAAACTCAAAAAAATTAAGAGCGTAAAAATAATTGGGATACCAACAAAGACAGATAAAAATATTTTAATCAGTATTTCAAATCTAATTAAAAGTGCCATTTTACTTTGAGAAAGTGGGCGGCGCAGGACATGCAGGGATCAAAGGCGCGAATTAAATTTTCGACTTGGGCAATGATTTGTTCTTTATCTACATTTTTGATTAATTGGTCCTCGATGAGTTCATAAATTGCACGCTCCATTAAAATTTGATTTTGGCCAGTGGGGACAATTATTTCGCCTTTTTTAACTGTGCTATCGGCATTGATTTCCAATTCATAGTAGAGAGTGCCTCGAGGAGCTTCAATGACTCCGATGCCAACATTTTTTTTAGTTGCTAAATCAATTTTGAGAGGTGTCTCTGGTTTAATTTCTGTTAATCCATCAATTATTTCAATTGAAGCATCAATCGCATGAAGAATTTCTACAGTTTGAGCTAAATTATTATGAAATATATTTGCTGAAGGGAAAATTTTTAAAACATCAGAAATACTATTTTTGGTTTTTGAATTTAATGTGTCTTTACTAATATTTAAGCGAGCGAGGGCGCCAACCATCATTAAGTCTCCGGCAAACTTAAATCCTCGAGCATGAGAATATGGAATAATTATTCCATCAAGATATTTACCCAAATCTTTTTCTGGAATTATTTTACAAGTTGTGAGAGTATCGTTTAAATTGGAAGTGGTACAAGATTTTATTTCACCTTCAAGAAATGAAAAATCATTTGAGTATAGGCCAGCAAAACGCATGGGGCTTTTGAGGACTTGGTTATCTTTAGCCTTTAAATAAATTTGAATTAATTTTAAAATTTTTGGTCTAATTGTTTCTAAATCTATTTTTAAATTTTTTATTTTAGCAAGTTCGGGTAGCTTGAGAAAGCCACCAACTGTGGGCATGGGGGCATGGACGGAGCGGCCACCGACAATAATAGATAATTGATTTCCAATTTCTTTGACGGAGAAAGTGTCGTCCAAAAGCTCATGTTGTAACGGATCATTTTCATCAAAGTCTAAAATTGAATCTTTCCCAAATAAATCAGGTAAAGAAAAAACATAAAGGTGAAGGGCGTGGTCACGAATTATTAGTCCATAATAAAGAAGTTTTCGAAGAAGCATTGTTTGAGGAGAGGGGGTTATATTAAAGGCATCTTCCACAGCTTCAATGGCGGCTAAAAGATGAGCATTGGAACAGGTGCCACAAATTCGGGCGACCAGTTGTGGAATAGCCATGGCAGGCTTACCTTTTATTGCTTGAGTATAAAAACGTTTCCATTCGGAGATAGAAAATTTTAAATCTTCAATTTTATTATTTCTAATTTTAACTTCAAGTGAGGCCGCACCTTCAATTTTTGAAATTTCCTCGAGATTGATGTCAAAATTATTGCCTGGGTCGTGCATAATAAATCTCAAAACTCAAATGTTAAATGTTATTCAATAAATACTTATTCATAAGTTTAAGAAATAGTATCTCATTCATCGGACAACCAGGAACTGATTCGTCAACTTTCACAACTTCTGAAACTTTAAGTACTTTTTCTTTATATTTAAATTTATCTAAAATTGGTCTGATTTCATCAATATTAGCTTGATTAAAAAAATTTCTTTGATTAGAGGGTGAGCCATTAACGGCGCAGGAGCCAATAGCGACTAATATTTTTGCTTTTTCTCTAATTTTTTTGAGTTTTTCTTCCTGGCCATCAGAGCTGATGGCTCCTTCAATAAAGGCCACATCCATTTCTTTTATTTCTTTGGTATTTTTTTTCATAAGAATTCGAGCATGAACAAATTCTATTTTTTTAAACCAATCTTTATAGTGCTTATTGAGTAGTTCGGTAAAAATAATTGTTGAATCTTCACAACAGGTAAAGGAGAACCAACCAATTCTAAGCTTATTAGTCATGTGTTGATTGTAACAAATACAAGCCTATATTTGCTATCATTAATTGATAACATTATTTAATTCTTAATTTTAAATTATTAATTTTGAATTGTTAAAATGACCTTAACTGAGCTTTCTTACTACGGCCGGCGGATGATGCCTTTTTTTATTCTTTTTGTATTGGTTATTTTTGTGTTTTTTTATGCTTTTAAACTTTTTTTTCTTTATTTGCAACTTCAACAGGGAGGAGTGAAAACAGCGGTTGTTATTAACCCAGTATTTAGCAAAATAAAAGGTCCGGTATTAGAGAATGCAATAACTTCAACGGGATTAGTTTTTGAATTAGATACAATTGAAGGTCAGCCAGTGACGGCGACTCAAAGTGCTCGAGTATTTTATTTACCGCCGACTTATTCACCTTTTAAATATGTTCAGCAAATATATTTGATGGCTAAGACGGTGGGTATTGACACGGAAATTTATAAACACAAACTAGATAAAACATTGGCAACTTTTGATGATGGAGTTCAGAAAATGGCAATTGACATAACAAATTATAATTTTACTTACGAAAATAGTTTAAAAAGATTAAATGAAGATGGATTATTTTTTAGTTCGAGTCAAGTACCTGATCAAAAACAAATAGAAGAAAAAGCGACTAATTTTTTATCCTCTTTAGGTCGTTATCCTGAAGAATTAATAAAAGGCAGAAAAAACTTTGTCTATCTGACATATAATCCAGAAGCTAATGAATTGGTATTGGCGCCACAAAATGAGACAACCAATATGGTAGAAGTTGATTTTTATCGGGAAGATATCGACGATTTTCCAATTGTTTCGCCGAAATATTTTAATAGTCAAAATTATGTCATAATTGCCTTTAGTAATGAAGGCTTTAGAATTATTAAATCACAAGTAAATTATTTTGAAAAATCAAATGAGCAGGTTGGCATTTATCCAATTAAATCAGGAAGTACTGCTTGGGATGAGCTAAAAGCTGGAAAGGGAATGGTTGTGCAAAGTTCTATTAATAAAATAATTAAAATAAAAAAAATGTATTTGGGTTATTTGGATCAAGATATTTATCAAGAATATTTGCAACCTGTTTATGTCTTTTTAGGTGAAGATAATTTTGTCGCCTATGTATCGGCTATTACTCAAGAGTATCTAATTGAATAAAATATAAGTGATTAGTGGTTAGTGAATAGTGGCTAGTGGTTAGCTATGCTGTGTGTTATGTGCTACGTGTTACAAGTTAGCGTAGCTTACATTCTCCTGTATCCACTGCACAATATTCGTGGTATCTTTGAAACGATCTTCGCTTTTGAGGATAATTATTAGAAATTCATGCCCATTATTTTTATAAAAACTAATTAAATTTTCTCCGGCATTTTCAGTATAGCCAGTTTTTAAACCGCCAATTCCTTGAATTTCTCCCAGTAGTTTATTGACATTTGTTAATTTATGAAAATGAGTATAATCAACATCAGAAATAATTATTTCTTTAGTACTGACTATTTTTTTAAGGTAAGGATTTTTTAGAAGTTCGCGTGCGGCTAAAGCTAAGTCAAAGGGGGTAGAATACTGACCAAAATCATCTAGACCATTGGAATTGGTAAAGTGACTATTTTTCATAAATAATTTTTGCGTTTTTTGGTTCATTAAATTAACAAATTTTTTTTCACCATAATGTTCGGCAAGAGTGTAGGCGGCGTCATTGCCAGAGTGAACTAAGGTACCATAGAGCAAATTTTCAACAGTAATTTTTTCCCCAGTAACAAGTTCCATCACTTGTCCTTCGTTAATAACTTTTTTAACAGTAATAATATCGTCAGGTTTATAAAGATCATAAGCTGTAAGAGCAGTGAGAATTTTTGTGACTGAAGCGGGATAAAATTTTTCATGGATATTTTTTTCAAGAATTGGGGTGAATGAAGGAAGGTCGAGAATATAGACACCTTGAGCGGTGATTTCTGGAGAATAAGAATATTTTAGAAAGGGAACAGGTTGTAGGCTGTAGGTTGTAGGTTGTAGGCTAAGAGAGAAAAGCGGGCGATTGTAGGCAAAGGTATGAAAAAGTGGCGAATCCCCGGGGTAAAATAAAAATAATAAAGAATAAAAAATAAGGAATAAATAGTGTTTAAAACGCATATTT
>CAYZAZ010000046.1:0-8303 GCA_964476545.1 uncultured Gammaproteobacteria bacterium | reverse complement strand
TTATTCGTAAATCTACTGTTGCCGCTAAAGAGCACGGTGGTATTACTCAAAAAATTGGCGCTTATGAAGTCACCACAAATATCAAAGGCTATAAAACTAACAAGATTACTTTTATTGATACCCCAGGCCACGAAGCATTTTCACTTCTGCGCGCCCGAGGCGCGAACGTTGCTGACATTGCCCTACTAATTATTGATGCTAAAGATTCTCTCATGCCTCAAACAATTGAGTCAATTTCTCATATTAAAAATGCCAAAATTCCCTTTATCGTTGTTTTAAATAAAACCGATCTTCCTGAAGCCAATGTCGAAAAAGTAAAAAGAGATTTATTAAAATACGAAGTAATTACTGAAGATCAAGGTGGTGCAGTTGTATCTCTATCAATTTCAGCTAAGACAGGTCAAGGTGTGCCCGAACTGCTTGAAACCATACTTCTTGTCTCTTCGGAATTAAATTTAACATTTGATCCTAATGCGCCAACAAAAGGTTTTATTATTGAAACAAAAAAAAATAAAGGCGGAATTTCTGCCAGCGTCATTATTCGCGATGGTCAACTAAAAATTGGGGATGTAATTTTTGCTGAGAACAAAAAGGCCAAGGTTAAATCGTTAATTAATGATCTTGGAAAATTTTTAACTCAAGTCCAACCCTCAACTCCTTTTGAACTTCTTGGTTTTGATGAAATACCTCAAGTTGGAAGCGAAATACTAAGCGCCAGCTCCACCGCCTCAACTCAGGAACAAATAAAAGAAAATGCAGACGCTTTTACCATGGAAAATTTTTTAAACCCTCAAAAAGCTGAGAAAAAACTTTCCCTTGTTATTAAAGCTGATTCTCAAGGCTCACTTGAAGCTATTATTAACTCTTTAAATAAGAATAGCAATATTGATATCCTTTTGAAAGCTGTTGGCGACGTTAATAAATCAGATATTTTTTTAGCGAAAACTAGCAAAGCCGTCGTCATTGGTTTTAATTCAAAAATAAATCAGGATGTGAAAGATATCGCTAAACAAGAAAAGGTAATTATTAAAACCTACAATATTATTTATGAATTAATTGAAGAATTAACTGAAGTTTCCGATCTAATGCATGAAAAAGAAGAAAAAGAAAAAAATCTTAAAGGGGAAGCTAAAGTTTTAGCCTCATTTATTATTGAAAAAGAAAAAATTATTGGTATTAAAATTACTAAGGGCAAAATTAATCTAGGTGATGAACTGCAAATATTTAGAGAAAATAACCAAATTGGTAAAACAAAACTCGTTTCTCTTCAGATCCGGGCGAAAAAAGTCCAAGAAGTCAAAAAGGATCAAGAAGCAGGCATGGTTCTTTCCCCCTTACTTGACATTCGCGTAGGTGATGTGGTAAAATGTATCCTATAGCCTTATGAATCCTAATCAACAAACCATCACTCGTATTGCGGATATTATATCTAAAGGAAGCTCTGGAGTCATTGCCGTTCCCCTTAATCCAACCAATGATGCCCTTGCCGCCGCAACTAGCCTATATTTAGTACTTACTAAACTCGGAAAAACGATTTCTCTTGTTTCTTCCTCACCAATAAAAAGTGAAATTAGTGCCACTGATAAATTTCAAACCACTTTTTCAACCACTGGTAATAATCTCGTTATCTCTTTTCCTTACTCTGATGGAGCAATTGATAAAGTCGACTACAATATTCAAGGTAATTTTTTTAACCTCATCATTGCTCCTCGAGAAAATAGTAATAAACTTAACCCCAGCCAAGTAAAATATAGCTACAGTGGTGGAAAAATTGATTTTATTATTGTTATTGATTCTCCAAACTTAAACACCTTAGGTCAAATTTACACCGAAAACCAAGCTCAATTTCAAGGAAAAGATTTAATCAATGTTGACCGTCACTTAACCAATAGTTTTTATGGAAGCGTAAATTTGGTCAATAAAAGCGCTTCTTCAACATCAGAAATTATTTTTAAAATTATTCAGGCGTTAAATGTAGAAATTGACCGTGATATTGCCTCAAATATCTATGCCGGATTAACAGCCGCCACTAATAATTTTAGTTCTTACTCCGTCAACGCTGAAACATTTGAAATTGCCGCTGGTCTTTTAAAATTAGGCGCAGTTAAAAAATCATTTAATAAACCAATTGTTACTTCCCCCTCAAATCTCCCACGAATCAATCAAATTAAACCGCCCTCTTTTTCACAAAAACCGATTGGTGCCGTAGAACAAGAACCAACCAAACCAGATATTCAACAACCTCAGGATTGGCTTAAACCAAAAATATTTCAAAATAGTGGTGGGTTAGTGTAAGTATGCTTGTCATTGCGAGACCCAAAGGGTCGTAGCAATCTTAATGGGATTGCTTCAGCTTCGAAAAACTCAGCTTCGCAATGACAATTATCATATTAGATTACTGAATAAGTCCTGTTAAGTAAGTAAGTTTTTCTGATCAGATTCTTCCAATTTTATTTTATCAACTGTTTTATTTAATTGATTACTCCGTGTCGTATTGACTGTATTATACTGCTTGGTGAGTGATTCAATTCTTTCCCCAATTTTCATAAACTCTTCATTATATTTCTGAAACTCAATTTCAAAGGTCTTAATATAACCAATGATTTTCTGAACATTGTTTTGATAACGAAAATTATCATAAGCTTGCCGAACTAACCGTAAAGTCGCTGTGAAACTAAATGGTCCGGCCATCACTACTTTTTGCCTCATCGCATCAGTCCAAAGCTCGTTCATCTTTTCATAAATATAAGAAAAAATCATTTCATTGGGCACAAATAAAACCACAAAATCAACCGTATTGGCTTCTGGATTTATATAATCTCTTGTTGTCACTTGCTTTATTTTTTCTCGGATGTCCCGTTCAAAAGCTTTTTCCAATTCTTGTTTAGTTGCTTTATCCTCAGTCTCAGTCATCTTTTGTAAATTTTGATACGGAAATTTGACATCGACATTAATCTTGACTTTATTAGGAAGAAAAATGGTAAAATCTGGTCGTGTTCCGGAAGATTTTTGTTCTTTATTAAATTCATAGTCTACTCCTTTAACAAACCCACTCATCTTTAAAAGATCTTCGGCAACCTGTTCACCAAACTGACCACGCATTTGATTATTGGACAAAACTTTCTTCAAACTTTCAGTCGTTGCCGACAATCTTTCCGTAATTTTTGCTTGTGATTCAACTGCTTCTCGTAACTGTCCAAAAGATCCAATTCGCTCTCTTTCAGCTTTTTCTAATTTATCCTTTGTTTTTTCTAAATCCTCTCTAATCTTTTTGGCAATATCTTCAATCACTTCTTTTTTATTTTGTAAGTCTGTCTTTATTTCATCTTTCTCCGTTCCCAGCTTTTCTTTGGCAATGGACAAAAATTGATCGGTCGCATTTTTTAATAATTTAGGCAAAATAAAACTAATCACAATATAAGCGATGACAATCCCAACAATGATACCGACAATAATTGAACCCAGCATGACATAATTCTACAATATTATTTATAAAATCAAAAATTAAAATGTATATATTAAAATAACAATGTAAAATGTAAAAAGTTTCTCCTTTTTGAATTATGCAGATTAATTACAAAACCGAAATAAAACCCACTGACAATCTTTCTTCAAAAGAGATCGTGGCTCTTATATTAAAAAAAAGAAAAATAGAAGATATTAAAAATTTCTTGGACCCTATTTCTCCGCTTCACATCAATCTCCTCCATATCGGATATGGAAAAAAGGAAATTGAAAAAGTCATAAAAATTCTAGAAGAGATTAAAAAAAATAATCAAACAATTGTTGTTTATACTGACTACGATGCCGATGGAATAACAGGGGGCGCAATTTTATGGGAGACTCTTCATTTACTTGGTTTCAAAGTTATGCCTTATGTCCCTCACCGCAAACGCGAAGGGTATGGTTTTTCCATCAAGGGAATTGATAATGTCATCAAACAATTTAATCCAGCACTTATTATCAGCGTCGATCATGGAATTACTAAAGTGAAAGAAATTGAATATGCTCAAAAAAAAGGAATCAAAATTATTATTACCGACCACCATTTAAAAACAGAAAAAATTCCAAAAGCGGATGCGATTTTTCACATTCCCGCTCTTTCCGGCTCCGGCGTCTCCTACTTTTTTTCAAAAGAAATTTACATGTCATTGCGAGCGAAGCGAAGCAATCCCAATGAGATCGCCACTCCCGACTTAACCTCCGATTCGGAGGTCTTAGTCGGGATCGCGATGACAACACTTGAAAATAATTTCAAAATAGATTATCTTGCTTTAGCTTCTATAGGAACTGTCGCCGATCTTGTCCCTTTAATTGGACCTTCCCGGAGTGTTGTCAAATTTGGATTAGAAGCTTTTTTAAAAACAAAAAGATACGGACTAAAACATATTTTAAAAGAAGCCGGAATTGAAAATAAAAAAATTACTCCTTATGAAATTGGTTTTATCATCGCTCCCCGCATAAATGCGGTTGGCCGGCTCGGACATGCTATTGACGCTTTAAGACTTTTATGTACCACAAATAATAACCGAGCAAAAGAGCTCGCTTCTCATTTAGGCTCAATCAATCGTCTGCGCCAAGATGAAATGGAAAAATCCATCAAGGAAGCCGAGACAATACTCCAAGATACGAGTTACAAGTTACAAAAAATAATCATTCTAATTTCTGATCACTGGCACGAAGGAATCATTGGCTTAATCGCTTCTAAAATTGCCGAAAAATATTATCGGCCAACTCTTATTCTTACTAAGAATAATGATTTTTATAAAGGCTCGGCACGTTCTATTCCCGGCTTTGATATCACCGGATTTTTACGCAATCTCAACAAAACATTCCCCGAATCACTAATAGATGTTGGTGGTCACAAAGCCGCCGCTGGCTTCACCATCCAAAAAGAAAAACTTACCCACTTCAGTTCACTTATAAAAGAATTGTCTGAGAAATTAATTAAAGACGAAGATCTCATAAGAAAAATTGAAGCCGATATCAAAATTCCACTTTCAAAAATTAGCTTAGGTTTAGTTTATGAATTAGAAAAACTTGCCCCTTTTGGTATTGGTAATCCCAATCCAACATTTTTTAGCCAAGGAGAACTTGTCGAAGCCAAAATATTTGGCAAACAAAACACCCACCTAAAGTTATCAATTTCTAATTATAATTCCAACTATTCACTAGACTTAATCGCCTTCAATCAAGCCGATAAATTTACCCAGCTTTCCCGAAATCAAAAAATCGATGTCATCTATCGACTCGAAATCGACCGCTGGGGCAATCAGGAAAAAATTAGAGGAATTGCACAATACATAAAATTAATCAATTAATATGGCCGGGATGCACCATGATGTCTGTTTCCTGATACTTTTCTCCATACAATACCTCCTGCACACAAAACACCTAAAGCTATAAGTGCTTCAGGCGCATATGCAAGAACTTCTTTAGGGCAATTTTCAACACATGTCTCAGCGATTTTTAATGTTACCTGCGCTCCTCTTGGTCCAATATTAGTAACAAGTATTTTAGCAGCCTCTTGACCAAAATAAAAAATTGCGCCAACAATAGCCGCTCCTCCCCCTGCCGCTGCTATTGAAGGTCTTCTTTCTATTTTCATAATCTTTAAAAAAGATAATTTATAATTAATAACTTTTAATTTTGAATTTATTTTAACCTCAATAACTAAAAAACCCTCCGATTTGGAGGGTGGATTTTAATTTATAATTGGTCTTAATTATCCACCCTCACCACAGACCTCACTAAGAGGACATGGCTGAGAATGATAATTTGATATTGTTGTGTGTTTTTCATAAAATACCTATCCAATATGTATATTATATAGAAAATACTTCCAAAGTCAACTTCTATTATACACATCGTTTGCCTTAAATTATTATCAAATATTCTCCTTGCCACTAATAGATATAAAGATTATAATATTCTCTAATTTATGAAAAAATATTTTATTGAAGAAGTTGTTAATAAAATCGGAGAAGAAGTTGAATTATACGGTTGGATTGATAGCAAGCGAGATCATCGGAAAATTGTTTTTATCGATCTTCGCGACCGCTCAGGCATTGTCCAAATTGTTGGGGGAGAAAATTTTAAAGAACTTTCTCCTGAAGATGTTGTTTATATTAAAGGTTTAGTCAAAAAAAGACCAGACAAATTAATCAATTCAAAAATTAAAACTGGAACAGTTGAAATCGAAGCTCATGAATTAAAGATTTTAAACAAATCTAAAACTCCCCCCTTTCCAATTAACACCAACGGCCTAGAAATTGATGAGGAAATCAGACTCAAATATCGCTACCTTGATCTGCGCCGTCAAAGAATGGCTAATAATTTAAATATCCGCTCAAAGTTTATTTCACTTCTTCGAGAATATTTACTAAAAGAAAATTTCTTGGAAGTTGAGACGCCAATTCTTTCTGAAACAACTCCTGAGGGAGCTCGTGATTTTATTGTTCCCTCTCGCCTCCAACCAGGTAAATTTTATGCCCTACCCCAATCACCCCAACAGTATAAGCAACTTTTGATGGTCGCCGGAGTTGAGAAATACTTTCAGATTGCCAGATGTTTTCGTGATGAAGATCCCAGAGCCGATCGTGCATACGGCGAATTTACCCAACTCGATATAGAAATGAGTTTTGTCGCAAGAAAAGATGTGATGAAATTAACAGAAGATTTAATCACTAACACTTTTAAAAAAATGGGAGCAAAATTAAAACAAGAGCCATTTCCGATCTTTACCTATAAAGAAGCCAAAGAAAAATTTGGCGCCGATAAATTTGACCTACGCACCGATGAAGAAAAAAAGCAAAATGTTCAGGCATTTGCTTGGGTAGTTGATTTTCCATTTTTTGAAAAAACACCTGAAAATAACTGGACCTTTACCCACAATCCTTTTTCCGCCCCAAAACCAGAATTTATGGATGACCTTTTAAATAAAAAAAATATTGAAAATATATTAACCACTCAATACGATTTAGTTTGTAATGGTTATGAAGTTGGAGGTGGCAGTATCCGTAATCATACTCCTGCCGGCCTAAAATCCGTTTTTGAAATTATGGGTTACGAAGAAAAACAAATTCAAAGTCAATTTGGCCACATGCTTGAAGCCTTAGCTTGGGGCGCTCCTCCCCATGGAGGAATTGCTCCCGGAATTGATAGATTAATCACCTGTCTTACCAATGAACCCACACTTCGAGAGATCATCCCTTTCCCAATGACATCCGGTGGTCGAACCTCGGTAATGAACGCCCCATCAGATGTCACTCAAAAACAATTAGATGAAGTTGGAATTTGCTTACCTCGTCATTCTGGGGACAAACGAAGTGAGGACTCCAGAATCGTTGTTTATGATCAAATAATCAATTTACTTGAAAATAATAAAATAAAATATCAAGTGTATAAACATAAGCCTGTCTTTACATCTGAAGAAGCAGCAGCAATTCGAAATACAGATTTAAATCAAGGTGCAAAGGCACTTGTAATGTCTGCTGATAATCAACCAATAATAATTGTACTTCCTGCCAATTTAAAAGTTGATATGAAAAAATTTAAAACTTCATATAATGTAAAAAACTTAAAAATGGCTACTCCAGAAGAAGTAGAAAAAATAACAACAGTAAAAATAGGTGCTGTCCCCCCATTTGGAAATATTTTTAAAATTCCTCTTTATGTCGATGAGAAATTGGCGGAAAATCAAACTATTGTTTTTAATGCAGGTAAACATACCAAATCAATTGAATTAAATTATAAAGATTACGAACAAATAGCCAAACCAATTATTGGACAATTTTCTAGATAAATTATAATATCCGTCATTCTGGGGATCCCGAATTAGTCGGGAGACTCCAGAATCGTTGTTTATGAAAAAAGGATTTGTTTATATAATGGCAAATTCAAGACCGACATTATATACAGGAGTAACTAGTAATTTAATACAAAGAGTATATACTCATAAAAAGAATTTAATCAAAGGGTTTACTTCTGAATATAATCTTCATAAATTAGTATATTATGAAGTTCTTAGTGATATAGAAAGTGCAATTATAAGAGAAAAACAAATTAAAAATATGAGTAGATTAGAAAAATTAAATATGATATTTAAAGTAAATCCTAATCTTAAAGATTTATATACCAATATTATAAAATAACAACGATTCCGGACAAGACCTCCGAATCGGAGGTCAAGCCGGAATGACAAAAAATAACCGTCATTCTGGGGACGAACGAAGTGAGGACTCCAGAATCGTTGTTTCTTAAAAATAAAAATAAAAAAAAATAAAAATAATTTTTAATAAAAT
>CAYZAZ010000045.1:0-8477 GCA_964476545.1 uncultured Gammaproteobacteria bacterium | reverse complement strand
GTATCCGCCATAGTTAAATCCTAAAAAGTGTATACCATCCGCTGACCTCTGCTCATATGAAAATTTTAATTCTCTTGACAAACGAAAAATAGGTTTATATACTATAGATGATCCTCCTGGTGAAGATCCAATCGATACTTTTTCTTTACGCAATCAACACCAAAGGGTAATCCCGATAGATTTATCAGGAAATAAGATGTCGTTCCCGATTTACTCAGGACGCATCTCCCCCTTACTGATCAAGGAAAAAGTGTCCTTTTCCCTCGCCACGGAGGATTTGTATTTCCCATAAAACTTCCTTGTTTAATTTACAAAAGTGAATAGATTTAGAAATAGCCAATTATTATTCATAATCCGTTCGACGATGCTCAGGATAAACCCGAGTTATATCGAAAGGTTTACTATTTATTAGTTATATTTTTATATGATCTTTCTTAAAAAAAATACTTCTCCTAAAGATGAGAAGTCAAGTTTGGACGTATCAACAATTCTTGAAAAATATGAAGAGAAGCCAATTATGTCGGCTCCAGAAGCTCCAATTAAGCCCTATGAATCAAAAACTGCACCAGTAATGAAGCCAGTCGAAGAGCGATTAAAAGAAGATTTAAAAATTAGCTATACTTCAAAAGGTATTTTAGATATTACTTTTGGTGGGTATGGATTTTTACGCAAAGATTACACAATTGATCCTAATGAAGATATTTATGTCTCTACTTCTCAGATTAGACGTTTTTGGCTTAGACGGGGAGATGAAGTCGAAGGCTTAGCTCGACCGCCAAAAGAAGGTGAGAGATTTCATAGTTTATTGCTGATAAAAAAAATTAATGGCGTTGAAATTACTGAAGAGCAAAGTCGAACTCGTAAAACCTTTGAAGAATTAACATCTTTACATCCAAATAAACAAATTATTATGGAAACAGAAAAAGATGTTCTTTCAACAAGAATTACAGATTTAATTTCACCAATTGGTTTTGGTCAAAGAGCTTTGATTGTTTCTCAGCCAAAAGCGGGGAAGACAACCTTTCTAAAAGAAATTGCTGAAGCCATTGGCAAAAATCATCCAAAAGTAACTCTAATGGCGATTTTGATTGGTGAAAGACCAGAGGAAGTGACAGAAATTAAAAGATTTATTAAGGGTGAAGTTGCCGCTTCTAATTTTGATGAGTCACCTCGACAGCAAATAAAAGTGGCTAATTTAGCTCTAGATCGGGCAAGACGGATGGTTGAAATGGGAAATGATGTAGTGATCCTTTTGGATTCAGTCACACGACTCGCCCGAGCTTTAAATTTATCAACCACTGGCACAGGACGCAGTTTATCTGGAGGATTTGATCCTTCAGCTCTTTACCCTGCTAAGAAATTTTTAGGTGCGGCTCGAAATTGTGAAGAGGGTGGAAGTTTGACAATTATTGGGACAGCTTTGATTGGGACAGAGTCAAGAATGGATGATCTAATTTATGAAGAATTAAAAGGAACGGGGAATATGGAAATTCATCTTGATCGGGAATCAGCCAATCGAAGAATTTTCCCGGCCATTGATGTGGAAAAATCTGGAACTCGTCATGAGGAATTACTTTTTAGTAAGGAAACAATGACGCGAATTAATACACTACGCCGGATGTTATCTCTATTAAATAAAGAAGAGCGATTAACTTTGATGATTGATAAATTGTCAAAGACAGCGAGTAATAAGGAATTTTTGGAAAGTTTAAATGTGTCTAAGTAAATAGAATAAAATCTTCTTAAATGGCGTGAATTGCGCTAATTTATTAGCCTAACTAATGTTAATTCTACTTTTTTTCCCTTGACAAATTTTAAATATATACTGTATACTGGTATGGAGTATTAAAGAAATGTCAAATGTTAAAGCTCAAATGTCAAAAATTAATTACAAATATATATGATATTGACGCAGAGAATTAATAGAGTTATCGGGCAGTTAAGAGGAATACAGAAAATGTCGGAATCGAACCGTGATTGTAGTGATATACTACAACAAGTGTCGGCCGTGAAAAAAGCGATTGATGGACTATCTCGGGAAATTGTGATGTCGGATGTTTGTCGCTATATTCCAAAAAAAGATCAGGAAAAGTTAGGGAAGATGATGGGGCAGATGATTGATCTATAGTAATGATACGAATAATATTTGTATAAAAATTGATAGAATTCGGTATCGTAATTTTTTATCGCACGAGAGTCTCACCCCGAATATGGAGAAACATGTCAGGGTCCCCTCGGAAGCGAAAAAAATTACTTATACCTCATTTTAGTTATTAAATTATTTACCTGCCCACAATGCTACGCAAAGCGTTGCAGGCGGGTTGGTAGTATTGGTGACATTGGTAGTATTTGTTTATTAAGTATGGAGAATAAAAATATTGAGAGTGTAATCATAATAGGTGGTGGGATGGCGGGATTATCGGCGGCGATTTATTTAGCCAGAGCTAATCTTAAACCATTGCTTTTTGCGGGTTCGCCTCCTGGTGGTCAATTAACTCTTACTTCGGAAGTGGAAAATTATCCGGGCTATGATTCAATTCTTGGCGCTGAACTGATTGAAAAATTAAGAAATCAAGCGAAAAAATTTGGGACAAAAATTGTGGATGAAAATATAAAGTCAGTTGGAAGCAGTTTAAAGCAGTTAAAAATAGTTGAAACTAGTGCTGGTAAAAAAATTGAAACAAAATCAATTATTATTGCAACCGGGGCAAAAGCTATCTGGTTAGGTTTGGAATCGGAAAAACGGCTTCGGGGAAAAGGAGTTTCGGCTTGTGCGACCTGTGATGGATTTTTTTTCCGAGATAAAACAGTTGCCGTAATTGGTGGAGGAGATACTGCTCTTGAGGAAGCACTAACTTTGACAAAATTTGCTAAAAAAGTATATATTATTCACAGACGAGAAAGTTTTCGTGCATCAAAAATAATGCAGGAGAGAGTGTTTGCTAATAAGAAAATTGAAGTGATCTGGAATTCAACTGTTGAAGAAATATTGGGAGATATGAAAGTAGTTGGGATCAAATTAAGAAATGTCATTGCGACCCCGAGCAAAGTCGAGGGGGAAGCAATCTCAAATAAGATTGCCACGTCCCCTGATATACATCAGGGTCCTCGCAATGACAAAGAAATAGAATTGAAATTAGATGGGGTGTTTGTGGCGATTGGACATAAGCCGGATACAAAAGTATTCAATAATAAAATTGTTCTAGACAATAAGGGTTACATTATTACCTGGGAAAGGTTAGCTTTAGAGTTGGCTAAAATCAAAAATCAAAAATCAAATCTTAAAAATGAATTAAAAATTGATTATTTAAAATTGATTGAAAATTTCAAATTTAACATTGAAAATTACAAAAGCACTACTTCGGTTCCGGGAGTTTTTGCCGCGGGTGATTGTGTTGATTATATCTATCAGCAAGCATCGGTCGCATCTGGTATGGGAGTTGTAGCGGCGTTGGATGTAGAGCGATGGTTGGAATCGGTTTAAATCAGTTAATTTAATTAATAGTTTAACTAATAGCTAATAGCTATTAATCAATAAATATTATGGCAAATACAGGGACAGAAATGTTACAAACAGCTCAGGATTTAATTAGAAAAACAGGAAAATCTTTAGGAATAAAAGAGGAAAGAATAAAACAGATTATTGAACCAGAGATGGTGCATGAATTTTCATTACCGATCACATTAGATAATGGTAAACTAGAAGTTTTTAAAGGTTTTAGGATTCAGCATAACAGCGCTTTGGGACCATACAAAGGTGGAATTAGATTTCATCCCAATGTTTGTCGGGAAGAAGTGCAGGCGCTTGCGACTTTAATGTCGATTAAATGTGCTGTTGCAGGTTTACCTTATGGTGGAGGAAAAGGAGGAATCATTGTTGATCCAAAAAAATTATCAACAGGAGAGTTAGAAAGATTATCAAAAGCATTTGCCGCTAAAATTACACAATTTATTGGAGTTGATATTGATGTTCCAGCTCCAGATATGAATACCAATCCCCAAATTATGGCCTGGATGATGGATGAATATGAAAAAATCATTGGCCGTAAAAGTCCCGCGACTTTTACAGGCAAACCTGTTGCTCGAGGAGGAAGTCTTGGAAGAACTGAGGCGACTGGACGAGGGGGAGTGATAATCTTAAAATCTTTGATAAAAAAAAAGATTGCCACGTTCGCTTCGCTCGCTCGCAATGACAAAAAGTTAACGATTGCGGTGCAAGGTTTTGGAAATGTTGGATTTTATTTTGCTAAATTAGCTATTGAGGCAGGATTTAAGGTGGTAGCTGTTTCGGATTCTCGGGGTGGCGTTTATGTAAAAGATGGCTTAGATGTCGAAACAACGTTAAAATGTAAAAAAGAAAAAGGATCGGTTGCCGGGTGTTATTGTAAGGGGTCTGTATGTGATATGAAATACGGACGGACGATTACAAATGATGAATTACTTGAATTACCGGTTGATATCCTTGTTCCAGCCGCTTTGGAAAATGTAATAAGTAATAAGAATATGAAAAATATTAAAGCGAAAATTATTGTTGAGATGGCTAATGGTCCAGTAACTGAGGAAGCTTATGAGTTTTTAAATAAACAAGGTGTAATTTTAGTACCAGATGTATTAGCTAACTCAGGTGGCGTGACCGTATCTTATTTGGAGTGGGTACAAGGAAAGCAGGGTTATTATTGGAGTGAAAAAGAAGTGAACGAAAAATTACAAGAGATGATGGAGCGGGCGACGAATATAATATGGGAAAAGGCAGTGAAAAATCAGTCTCAAAATAGTCAAAATCAGTTAATTCCCAATTTGAAAAAGGCCGCTTTTGAAGTAGCAATTGAGAGAATTATTGTGGCAAGTGACTAATCTACTTTGAGATTGTCATTTTAGTATAATTAGAGGATGCTTAGACAGGAAATAAAAGAATTTGTAATTTTTTTAAAAGACTATGGAATGTCTCGAGTTTTTCAGTGGGGACGCGACTTTGAAAAAACAAAAGATATTGTCGTTGCTTTTTTAATCGTTAAAAGAGGGAAATATTCCTCTTCTTTTTTAAATACTTCATTTTTATTAATTGTCGCGACGGCTTTTATTGCCGGACCAATTATTGTTCAAAATAATCCTTTTATTTTAAGATTAAATCAATCTTCAAAAATTCAAACTTCAGTATTATCTTACGATCCCTATGAAAATTCATTATCTACTATTATTTCGGCAAAACCCAGAGACAAAATTGTTGATTATAAAGTCGTTTCTGGGGATACTCTTGAATCAATTGCCAAGAGATTTGATGTTTCGCTGGATTCAATTAAATGGGCAAACAGTATTAAGTCTGACGTTATAAAACCAGATCAAATAATAAAAATTCCGCCGGTAACGGGAGTTGTTCATAAAGTAATTGCTGGTGAAAATATTTACACAATTGCTAAAAAATATCAAACATCGGCTCAAAATATTGTCAATTTTCCATTTAATGATTTTACTGATTTGGAAACTTTTAGTCTACAATCTGGTCAGACACTTTATGTACCAGATGGTGTAATTGAAGAAGAACAGCCAAAATATTCTGGTGGTCAATTTTTTGCCCAGATTCAGGCAGGTGTTCATGGTTCGTCAAATTTTATTTGGCCAACATCAGGTGTGATTACTCAATATGCAATTTGGTACCACCAAGCGCTTGATATCGCCAATCCTTCACAGCCACCGGTTTTAGCTTCTGATACTGGGACAGTAATTTATGCGGGTTGTCTTAATTGGGGTTATGGTTGTCATATTATTATTGATCACGCTAATGGTTATCAGACATTGTATGGGCATCTTTCGTCAATTGGAGTAATGGCGGGGCAAGCTGTATCCCAAGGAGCAACTATTGGTAATATGGGTTCAACTGGTCGATCAACTGGAACCCATCTTCATTTTGAGATTAGAAATGGAGGCGTGCTTCAAAATCCATTATCGTACCTTAAATAGTTGAAAATGGTTAAAATCTATTATCTTGCTTCAGGTGATGCTTCTTTTGGTAATTGAATAGGTGGTTCGATTTTTTCTTTTGGCGCAATAGGTAAATTTAATTGTTTAGATTCTTCTTTTACTTCTGGTTTAATTGGTTCTTCAGTTTGGGGTAGCTTTTTTTTAAATTCTTCTAAATCCTTTTGAGCTTTATCATAATCTATTTTATCCTTTTGAGGATTTAGTAGATAAAGAACATTTTGCATTTCAGCAGCAGCACTTTGATAATTTTGTTTATTAAAATTACTCCAGGCAAGATTGTAATGAGCATTGGCCCAATCAGGTTTTAGTGCGATTGCCTGTTGGAATAAATTAGTTGCCATTTCAAAATTATTAAAGGAATAGTAAACACCGCCAAAATTAAGTTTGTAGGTTGGATTTTGAGGATCAAGGGCAATCGCTCGTTGGTATGCGGCGACAGTCCAAGAATCAGCATCTTGAGCAATATTAATAATGTTTTTGTAGATATAGGCAAGATTTTCCCAGTTGTTGCTTTTTTGAGAATTTAAGGTAACGCCTGCTTTCGCTTCGGATATTGCTGTTTGAATAGCTTGAGAAATTGTCTGTCTGTCTTGGTCGGTGAGTTGATATTTATCATTTGCTTTAGCGGCGACATTATTTGCAATTAATAGATTAACTTGAGAAAAATTCACGCGGTATTTTTCGATAAAAGGATTAAAAGC
The DNA here is from genome assembly GCA_964476545.1 of uncultured Gammaproteobacteria bacterium. GTDB lineage: Bacteria > Patescibacteriota > Microgenomatia > UBA1406 > GWC2-37-13 > CAYZAZ01. Next base: position 1,797 of record CAYZAZ010000045.1, on the reverse strand, counting down.
AATTGCTTGTCTCATATCGTTATAAAGACCTTGGACATTATTACCTGCTAATGCATTTAATGATTTTCGGTAAAGAATTTCTGCATAATAAGTCGTGGTTAAAAAATAAGAGGAGGCACCGATGATAATAAATGAGATGATGATTGTCCCAAGATAAATTGGGAGAAGGCCAGAAAGGTCTAAATTAGATGATGGCGAATGGACAATAGATGATTGATTATTATAATTTTGAGAAAGAATAAAGAAAAATAAAAAGAATAATGGAAGCGATGGTGGAAAGAGAAAGGCGACCAATACCCAATATCCAATAGTAAATAAGAAATATTTTTGCTTATTTTGTAAAGATTGTTTTATTGAGGTGAAAATTAAAAGGACAAAACTAATAAAGCCGAAAATACCTGTTTCTGTAAAAAGATGAAAAATAGTCGAACGTGAAACTGAAAATGAACTAATCTGCCACAATTTAGTTTGATTATAGTCAATATCCTTTACCTTAGTGAAGATACTGGAAAAATTATCTACTCCGGCACCGAATAAAGCAGAGACTGGATTTTTAAGAATTTCCAACACAGCATACCAGGATAGTTTAAAAGGAGGAAGAATAATTAAAGATTGATTGAATTGATTAAAGAGTGAATAGACGACGAAAGATAGCGCAATAAAAGATGAGATAAGTTGGAGATAATTAATTACTAATTGTTTTTTATTTATAACTGTTTGTTTTTTTGATAATATTTGCGTTAAGCCATATAGGATAAAAAAACCTAAATATATGGCCAAATCAATTTGATTGCCAAGAGGGGTAAAAGATGAGCTTTTTAAAAATAATAATGATGAGGGAGGGGAAAAATTTATAAAAGGAATAAAGAAAATAACAATGGAGATTAAAGAGAGGAAGATAGCAGAAAACAAAAGAGCAAAATTATTTATTTTTTTTTCTAATGGAGTTGAATTTGATCTTAAAAAATAAAAAGTTAAGATAGATAAAGCGATAAAGGAAACTAAGCCAAAATTGGGATTTAATATTGCCTGAATTTTATTTGGAGAAGAAATTACAATCGATAGGCCAGTTGTGATAATAAAAAGAATCAGTAGATTATCAAAAGGATTTTTTTGCCAGTTAAATTTTTTAGTTATTAAAAATTCAATAGTTGAAGTTAAAAGAAGTAAAAGAACGCCAAAAGTTAAAAAATAAGCCTTAGCAGTCGAAAAATATTCTTGAGTTAAAGGAAGAAAAAAGATAGGAAAAATAATAATAATAGCGGAAAGAAGAATATTTTTTAGTGTGGGAAAAGAAAATGTAATTTTATTCATAAGTTATAATTTTATAATTAATTAATAATTAACGTCAATATATTAATAACTATCATATTATATGTTAATAGGTCAAAAATCAATTATTGACTACAAGAAATACTACACCAACTATCTGAAAAAAGTTTAAATGGTTCATCGTCACAACTTCCAGAAATACATGAGGCAAGATAGCCACAAAAGTTACAGACAGGACTTCCTAATATTGTTTGAATACACCATAAATTTTGATTAGATGGGCAATAATAAGTTGTTGGGGTTGGGGTTAGAGTAATGGTTGGTGTTGGGGATAGAGTGGGCGCTGGTGTTGAACTGGGAATTGATGCTGGTGTAGAGGTTGGTGGAATAACTGGAGGAGAAGTAGGTGCATTTGCAATTGTGGGATAGGGGTTAAGTGGAGTGTTGCCACTACTTGTTCCATAATTATATTCTGTAAGAGAGGAACCAGTTTCAATTAATGTATATATTTTATACCATTGTTTA
>CAYZAZ010000044.1:0-8573 GCA_964476545.1 uncultured Gammaproteobacteria bacterium | reverse complement strand
AAAATAATTAAACAGATGAGGAAATTTAATGTAAGGGTAATAAAAATAGCAACGATGATTAATGATGATCAAGATATAAAAAATTTATTTAAAATACTTTTGGATAAAAAAAAGGATGAGCAAATGATCATTGTTGGCATGGGGGAAAAGGGAAAAATAACGCGAGTGGTGGGGCCATTACTCGGTTCTTTCTTAACCTTTGCCTCAACTCAATATGGTGAAAGTGCCCCCGGACAAATTAGAATTGAGAAATTAAAAAAAATTTATCAGGCTTTATGAGTAATACATTTGGGAAATTATTCCGGGTGACAACTTTTGGAGAATCTCATGGAAGGGTAGTGGGTTGTGTGGTGGATGGTTGCCCGCCGGGACTTAAAATTTCAGTTGCAGATATTCAAAGGGATTTGGATCGGAGAAAACCGGGACAGAGTAAGATTACCAGTCCGCGCAAAGAAGAAGATAAAATAGAAATTTTATCAGGTATTTTTGAAGGAAAGACGACTGGAGCGCCCATTATGATGATGGCCAAAAATAAAGATGTCCGTCCGGAAGATTATTTAAAGTCAAAAGATATTTTTCGGCCATCTCATGCTGATTTTACTTATGAAAAAAAATATGGCTTTCGAAATTGGATGGGATCAGGGAGAGCATCAGCTCGAGAAACTTTAGCACGGGTAGCGGCAGGAGCAATTGCAAAAAAATTCTTAAAAGAAAAATTAGGGATAGAATTTTTAGCATACGTGGAGCAGGTGGGAGAAATAAAAACAGAAATAAATTTTAATAAAGTAACGTCTGAGCAGATTGAGTCAAATATAATTCGATGTCCAGATGTAGAAGTTGCTAAAAAAATGATTAAATTAATTGAACAAATTGGAAGTGATGGTGATTCAATTGGTGGAGTTATTCAAAGTGTGATTAAAAATGTGCCAGTTGGACTTGGCGAGCCAGTTTTTGATAAATTATCGGCAGATTTAGGTAAGGCCATGTTATCAATTCCAGCGGTGAAGGGGTTTCAGATTGGATCTGGATTTGATGGGGTAAAAATGAGGGGAAGTAAGCATAATGATGAATTTTATACGGACAGCAAGGGAAGAATTCGAACTCGAACAAATAATTCAGGTGGTATTCAGGGTGGAATTTCCAATGGAGAAAATATTTATTTTCGAGTGGCTTTTAAATCGGTGTCAACAATTAGAAAAGAGCAGAATACGGTTGATAGAAATGGGAAAAGTGTTAGGCTAGAAGTGACCGGCCGGCATGATCCTTGTGTCTTACCAAGAGCCGTGCCGATTGTTGAGGCGATGGGGGCATTAACGATTATGGATCATTATTTACGACATAAAGCCCAAAATTTATAAATTATTTTATTAAAAAATAGATTCTGTCACTCGTGACAACTCTTCCTCTGCGAGGCTCTGCGGATTATCTCCGCAATCCGCTTCTCGAGGAACCTTTTCACTTCGCGACACCTATTTTTTATCCGATATAATTTTAATATTATGAACAACAAATTAAATAATCTTCGCAAACAAATTGACAAAATCGATACATCGCTAATTAATTTACTAGCAAAAAGAATGAAGGTAGTCCAAAAAATTGGACAATATAAAAAAACAAAAAATTTACCCTCGCTTGATGCAGTTCGATGGCAACAGGTTTTGAATTCAAGAACAAAAAAGGCAAAATTATTAGGTCTTAACTCAGAGTTTATAAAGAAAATTTATGAATTAATTCATAATTACGCATTAAAAGTTGAAAAGTCTCTAATTGAATAGTGAGCGAAGTCGAACTATGAAACTATCAAAAAGGTTAAATAATTTCCCAGAATATATTTTTTCTCGATTAGCTAAAAAAGTGGTTGAAGTGGAGAAAAAAACAGGAAAAAAAGTGCTTAATTTTGGTATGGGTTCGCCGGATTTTCCTCCCAGTAGTCATTATATTAGAAAATTAAAAGAATTAATCGATGAGTCGGGGAGTTATTTATATTCTAGTTTTGGAGCCACTCTAGAATTTTCAAATGTCTTGAGACAATGGTATAAAGGAAGATTTAATGTGGAAATAAAAGAAAATGAACTTTATCCACTGCTTGGCGCCAAAGATGGGGTGAGTCATTTGCCCTTAGCTTTACTTGACGAAGGTGATGAAGTATTAATCCCTGATCCTGGTTATCCGGCTTTTTCGGGGTCGGTGCTTATGGTCGGGGCAGTGCCCATTTATTATAATTTAACTGAAAAAAATGATTTTAAAATTGATATCAAAGAATTAGAGAGGAAAGTTACCAAACGGACAAGATACATCTGGGTTAATTTCCCGAGTAATCCGACGGGTCAAGTTGCGACTTTAGCTGAATTAAAAAAAATAGTTGAATTTTGTTTAAAACATAAAATTTGGTTAATCTATGATAATTGCTATAGTGAAATAACTTTTGATAAATTTATTGCTCCCAGCATCTTACAGATTAAAGGAGTCAAAGAAGTGGCGGTTGAATTAAATTCCTTTTCAAAAATGTCTTCGCTTGCGGGATATAGAATGGGGTGGATTGTGGGTAATGCTCAGATTATTGCCGGTTTAGCAAAGGTTAAATCGCAACTTGACTCAGGACTTTCTAAACCATTACAAAGACTGGGAGCCTATATACTTTCTAATCCTGATCAAGTGTGGCATAAAAAAATGATTGCCTCTTATCAAAAAAGGAGAGATATTATTTGTATGAATTTAGAAAAAATTGGTTTAAAACCAGTGAAAAGTTTAGGGAGTCTTTATTTGTGGATTAAAATACCTGATAATTATGTTGATTCTGAAGCTTTCAGTAATGATCTTTTAGAAAAAAAACAGATTCTTTTGACTCCTGGTACGGCTTTTGGAGAAAATGGCAAGAGGTATGTCCGGGTGAGTATTTGTATAAATATTGATAATATAAATTTATATTTTTAAATATGAAAAAAGTGGCTATTGTTGGATTTGGTCGGTTTGGCAAAACTCTCCAAAAATTATTAAAAGATGATTTTGAAATTACGATAATCAATAGAATAAATTTTGCAGAGATTACTAAAGTTGAGGTAATTTTTTATTGTGTGCCGATTTCTTCTTTTGAAGCGATTATAAAATCTCACGAAAAATATTTTAAAGCTGAGCACCTTTTAATTGACGTTCTATCTGTAAAAACGCATCCCAAAAAAGTTTTTTCTAAGTATTTAAAAGGTTTAAAAACGCAAGCTTTATTAACTCACCCGATGTTTGGACCTGATAGTAGTAAAAATGGTTTTGCGGGTTTACCTATGATTATGGATAAATTTAAGGCAAGCGAAAAAAATTATAATTTTTGGAAGGACTTTTTTATAAAAAAGGATTAAGAATTGTTGAAATTTTAGCGCAAAAACACGATCAATTAGCGGCCAATTCTCAAGGAGTGACACATTTTATTGGACGATTATTAGAAAAATCCAACTTTAAAGCAACGGAAATAGATAGTTTAGGATCAAAGAAACTTCAGGAAGTAATGGGGCAAACTTGCAATGATACCTGGCAGTTATTTACTGATTTACAAAATTTTAATCCGTATACAAAGGCCATGCGTTTGAAATTAGGCCGGACGTATGATTTGTTATACAATCAGCTTTTGCCAAAAAGAATTGATAAGAAAAAAATTATTTTTGGTATTCAAGGAGGGCGTGGAAGTTTTAATGAAGAGGCTTTACTAGCGAAGCGACTCCAGAATCGTTATAAAATAAAATATCTTTATACAACAGAAAAAGTGCTTAAGAATTTGCATGAAGGAAATATTGATTTTGGTTTGTTTGCTATTCAAAATGCTGTCGGGGGAGTGGTTGAGGAATCGACACATGCGATGGCAAAATATAAATTTAAAATTGTTGAGGAATTCCAAATTCTTATTAGACATAATTTAATGAAAAGAAAGGATACTAATTTAAATGAAATTAGTATGATTATGGCGCATTCACAAAATATTCGTCAATGTAAAGATAGTTTGAAGAAAAAATATCCGAACTTACAGCTGGTGAGTGGGCAAGGCGATTTTATTGATACAGCTAAATGCGCGGAAGCTTTGGCACAGGGAAAATTAGATAAAAATATCGCTATCTTAGGGCCAAAAATTCTTGCAAAAATTTATGATTTTGAGATTATTGAAGAGGATTTACAAGATAGTAAAAATAATTTTACAACATTTTTTTTGGTCAGCCGGTAAAGTTTTATGAAAAATTTTAATATTATTTATTGGTTAATAATTGGAAAACTCAATTAATTGATTAATCAATTAATTGAGTTTTCCTGATATGAAAATTAAAATTGACTGTAATGGTATGTTGATAGTTTGACAAATATAGTAATAAACAAATTATTAAGATTAATGATTGATTTTAGTTATATAATTTAATTAATGAAAAAGAAAATAGAACAAAAAAAGACTGACATTCGCGGTCGGTCGAAACCTTAGGCTAGTTCAGTCATCGTGATAAGAATATAATAACATATTATTAATTTTGTCAATATTTATATGAATATTCAAGATCGTTTGGACCTAATTAAACAAGTTGGTGAAGAGATTATTCAGGAGGAGGAATTAAAGAAACTTTTGGAAAGTGGGGAAGAGTTAGTAGCTTATGATGGTTTTGAACCTTCTGGTCAAATTCATATTGCACAAGGTTTACTCCGGGCGATAAATGTCAATAAAATGATTAAGGCTGGAGTGAAATTTAAGATGTGGATTGCTGATTGGCATGCTCTGACAAATAATAAAATGGGAGGAGATTTGAATAAATTGAAAGTTGTTGCGAAGTATTTTATTGAGGTTTGGAAAGCATCTGGTATGGATTTAAACAATGTGGAGTTTTTATGGGCATCAGATATGGTAAAAAATTCTGATTATTGGCAGTTGGTAATTCGAGTTGGAATGACAAATAAGTTGGCTCGATTTATTAGGACAGCAGAATTTATGGGTCGGGAAGATTCAGCGGAGCAGTTAACGGCCGCTCAAATTATGTACCCATGTATGCAAATTGCTGATATTTTTAAGTTGGGGGCAAAAATAACTCAGTTAGGGATGGATCAGAGAAAAGTGAATATGCTGGCGCGAGAAATTGGACCACAGCTTGGTTTTTGGAAACCAGTGGTAGTGTCTCATCATATGTTAATGGGCCTTGGAAAACCGCCTTCAGTGAGTGCAGATCGCACAACACGAACAGTAGAAAATAAAATGTCCAAATCTAATCCAGATAATGCAATATTTATGACAGATACATCTGAAGACATTAAAAGAAAAATTAATAAAGCTTATTGTTTGGAGGGAGATATTAAAGAAAATCCTGTCCTTGAATACTGTAAGTATATTATTTTCGAGTCCTTAGATAGATTGGGGCTAAAAGCACTAACAATTGAACGGCCGGAAAAGTTTGGTGGCAATGTCATCCTGAATTCATTTCAGGACCTCGAAATAAAATTTGTTAATAAAGAAATTCACCCCATGGATTTAAAAAATACGGTCGTAATTTTACTAGATAAATTACTTCAACCGGTACGAAAACATTTTGAGGAAAATACTGAAGCCAAAAAATTACTTGAACAAGTAAAAAGCTTTCAAGTGACAAGATAATTTATTTAAAATTACATGTACCGGGTTTGAAAAGGTCTTTTACGTAATCACAGTTATTATTTTCTCCTGAAAATTTATTGTAGTTATTACAGATGGTATAGCAATAGTTATAATAATCGCAACCTCCAGCGTTGACACAGCCGGCTTTAATAATATATTTAAAGTCCCAATTATCACATGAACCAGAATAACGAGTACCTTCTTTGAGAGAAATTCCTAAACCAATGAGTGAGTCAATTAATACTCGTCTGTCAACTTTATCAACTTGTAATTTTTGTTTTACCTTATCTTTATAGTGTTTGTTCCATTGTATTTCTAACATTTGAGATGCACCAAGGGCACGGGAATAAATATCGTTGGCAGTTTTTTCACTAAAAGCTTCTTTGCATCTTTCCCCGGCAAAAAGGCTGTCTTCGGCAATGAGTCCGGTTTCGACAAAATATCCATAACCACTACAGATAACTTGTTTGGTTTGTGCTCTATGCCACCAATCGTAGGCATTGTAAAATAAAGCTTGTTCATTTCCATATGTTAGAGCGCCACTTTCTTGTTTAATAATTGATTTAAGTAGATTGACAGGAATGCATGACATTTCAGCAGCAATTTTAAAAATATCTTCTAAATCCTTTCCCGGACGTAAATATTCTGGTGGAGCAAGGGGCGTAGGGCTAGGCTCTGGAATTTTCGTTGGGGAAGGACGATTTGTGGGTTTAATACTTGTTGGTTTTTTATATGGTATTGGCGTTCTTATTCTTGTTAATCTAATTGTCAGAGTGTTGGTCGGGGTAAGATGTGAAGGAGAAGAGGTGGGAATTTTAGCAAAGTTAATTTTAGTTTGTTGAGTATTTTGTGGAAGAGTTGTTGGGGTAGGTAAAGGAGATTTTAAAATTAATGAGGAGATAGAGAATCTACTGAATAAAGAGTTAGTTGCTAATTTTATAGTTTTGATTTGCGGGGTAAGTTTGCTTAAATTTAAATTAGGTTTATTTGGATTATCAGTTAATCTAATTAAAAAACTACTGAGGAAAAAAGAAATAAAAATAGATAGAAAAATTTTGAGACGGAGTTGGTTCATGTAAAAATTATACTAGTATCCAGGAGCGTTTGGGCAGTTTATTTGAATGTACAAAATCCATCATTACCATTATCAACAAAATAGCGTGAAGAAACATTATTACAATCAGCTTTTTCTCCTGTTGTAAGTTGGTTATAATAATCACAGGTTTCTTGACAGTAGTCTCCGCTTCGACCAGCCCAATTATAATAACATTTACCATGATATTTACAGGCTGTTTTAGCAATATATTTTGCTTCCCAGTTTTCACATTCGTCTCCGCGATAAGTGCTTATATTTTTGTAATGGAGCCCGGCAATCATTAATGTATCGAAAATTACGCGTCTGTCGATATTATCAACTCTCATAATACCTTTCACTCTTTCTTTATATGCATCTTCTTCTGATTGGGAAATTGATAAAAAACCAAGAGAAAAAATATCAGTACTAAAAGTTTCGGCGCCCATACATCTTTGGTTTGCATATTGGGAATTTGGGGGAACAAGACCAGTATGGTGATTATAGGCAATTCCATAGCAGACTTGAGTTAGGCTGGTGGTTTTTTCATTCCACCAATTATAGCGGTTGAATAATATAAACTCATTTTTTGATAATTTAGATAGCCGACCACCACTTTCATTTATGCCAATCGCTTTAAAAAGAGCAGAGGGTACGCAGGTTTTTTTAGAAATAGTTTTTAGTGTTTCATCAATATTAGTTCCTGGTCGTTGAATGCCAATTGCTTGTTCTGTAGGCGTTGGAGTAGGAGAAGATAGTATTTTTATAGTTGGTTTTAAAGTGGGTCTTTTATAAGGAGTTGGAGTTTTTTTAATAATTTTTTTTGTGGGAAAAAGTGTATTAATAATTTTATGTGTTGGAATGGGGGTTGAGAATGGGACGCCATTAAAAGAAATTGGTTTGCTAGTAGTTTTAGGTAAATTTGAATTATTAAGATTTAATTGAGTAAATGTTTTTAAGAAATTTGGGACTGATTTAGTTTTGGGTAAGATTAAAGAGAAATTAATAATTAAATAGCTAAGGGCTAAGCTAAAAAGAAGAGAAATAAAAATTTTAATGCGTTTAAAAAACATATTTTAAGTATAACCTATTTTTTTAAGGGGAAATAGCGATGTACTATTTATATATACGTCGTATTATAGCAATCTAAATTAGATTTGACACCTTTTATTTATTTGTTATACTTATAGTCATTAGTTGTTAGTTTTCGTCAGGTAGCAGTCGCCACCTGATTCAAGGTTTTTGCATTTGCCCCGTACCAGATTTTGCTTTACAAAAACGGTACAGGGCGTACAGATACCGGAGACGATTTTTTATTTTTTAGTGAACGAGACTGTTTTCTTTACCAATTTATCTTCATTAATTAATCGGTTTAATTTACTGTTATTATGTATTTTTGACAATATTTTCATACGAAACTACGAATTTAATTACTAATCTACGAATTCGTATATTAGTATGTTTTATTCGTAATTTCGTATGCAAATTTTAAGAGAGGAGGTGAACAAATACTATGAACAAAAAATTATACGTCGGTAATTTATTATATGAAATTACAGATGAAGATTTAAAAACACTTTTTACTCAAGTTGGAACAGTCGTTTCAGCAACAGTGATTAGATATCAAGATACAGGCCGTTCAAAAGGATTCGGATTTGTCGAACTTGAAGACGATGCTATGGCACAAAGTGCTATCGAGCAAATGAACGGAAAAGATCTCGATGGAAGAAAACTAGTAGTTTCTGTTGCTAGACCTATGAAAGAAAGAGCCTAAAATTAGGCTGTCGGCCCCCCGCCGAGGCGGCGGGGGCCTCTTAAGGTTTCACCCAGTTCCACCCTAAATTCAGTTGATGTGACAATATTTTGTTTTGTGGATAATAATTTAAAGAT
>CAYZAZ010000043.1:221-8668 GCA_964476545.1 uncultured Gammaproteobacteria bacterium | reverse complement strand
GCTTTTTTACCTAATCTTTCTCTAATTTTGACAAAAATTAGGACGTCTAAAAAATCAGATAAAGTAAAAGCAATTAAACTGGCAATTGTTATTCGGGCGGATTGTCGAAAAATCAAATCGTAAGACGGTTCAGTCTTAATAAATCGATAAGATGGAGGAAGAGAGGTGGCAAGGATAATAAATAGAGAAAGAAAAACAAGAATAATCATACTTATACGGATTATACTGCGTGTTCTTTGTGCCCCATAAACTTCTGTAATTATGTCATTAATTGAATAAATAATTGGGATAAGAAAAATTCCAATACTTGCATTTAGTTTTAAGAAACTGTTATTGATGATTGGAAATGTTTTTCCGCCCATTATTTCGGCAACAACAATGCAAAAGATGTAAAAGGAAATAAGAAAATCAAGTTTATTGATGGATGATAAATTTTTTGTTTTCATGGAATAAATAATTTTAAAATTTGTAAAAAGGAAAACTACCTCTATTTACAAATGAGGGGAGTAGTTATTTAGAAAATTAACTCGGGGATTCATGTTGGTTTTAGATTAATTTAATATGTTGAAATAATATCATATTCCCAGTTATTTTTTAGAATAAAAGCACGTTTTGGGTAAGCGGGAAGAGTATTAACAAACTTTTCTTTTGGAATAAGGATTTTACCAACATAGGAGGGAATTGCATTATAATCTTGATTAAAAAGATATACTTTATTTTCTCCAAAATAATATTGAATTGTAAAATAATCAAGTACATTTGAGATATAAATTAAATCTTCTTTTCTAGCGGTAGTTTTTAATTTTTTAATTTGTTTGGCAATATTATTTTTTCTTCGATATTTTAAATCTTTTTGTTGGTAAATAAAAATAAAAGCTAATATTAAAGTAAAAAAAATAATTCGAGGGAGAGTTTTAATATTATTTAATATATAAACAATTAAAAAAATAAAGCCAACGGTTGAAAAAATTAAATACCTGGGAAGAATAATTGGTCGATAAAGAGAAATAATTCCAGTAATTAATAAGGGTAAAAATGTCCAAATTAAAAAAAAATTGAAATATTTTTTTTTAGAAAATTTAAAAATTCCAATGAGGATAATTAACAATAAAAAAATGGAGAAGTAAATATATAGTGATGGAAAATTTATACCATTTTCATAACCACTAAAAATTACAAAAGGAAGAAAAAGGATTGTTTTAAATGGAGCGGTTGCTATCCAAAATGGATTTAGAATATCGTTTTTTTGAAGGATCATAAAAATTAACCAAGGAGAAAAAACTAAATAAGGAAAAAGAACCATTTTTAATTTTAGCGGGCGAGGGTGAGAAATTAATAAATATAATATTTGTGAAAGTAGAACAAAGATCATAAAGTAATGAGTATATAACCCAAGAATTGAGATAAGTAAATAATATTTTTTATTTTTGGTAATAAAAAAATAAAAAGAAGCGGTAGCAAAGAAGGCGAACATTGAGTACATTCTGGCCTCAAAGCCATAATAAATTAAAACAGGATTAAAGATAAAGAGTAAGAGATAAGTAAATGTTTTATATCGATTAAGTTTGAAAATATCCTTTAAAAAATCATAAATAATATAGATTGTCAAAACATAAAATAATAGTGAGAGGCTTCGAAGTGCAATTTCTGATGAACCAAATATCTTCATCCAAAAATGTAAAGTTAGATAGTAAAATGGCGGATTAAAATCTTTGACAGTAAGGACGATAATTTCAAAAATATTTTTTTTGGCTAAGAAAAAAGAAAATGCTTCATCCCGCCAAAAAGATTGGATAAAGAAAGCAAGGGGAGTGGATGTGAAAAGCCAAGTAAACATAGTTAATTCAGTTAATAATGAGATCCTTCGACAAGCTCAGGATGACAGAAAAAATTTAAGTTAACTTAAATTTTTTCTGTCACTTTATATTTTAACTTTTTTCCAAGTAATAATCTTGTATGAGATTCAAGGGCGGGGATTGAAGACAAAAAGAAAGAAATAATTGGTAAAAGATACCACTGAATAATAAGAAAGGGAAGGCTTTGAATTTTTGTTTCAATGTCGACTTTTTTCCGGAGTTTAATATCTAAATAAACATAGGCAATTAACATAATTGAAGTTAAGGTTAAAATTAATCCTGACAGTTGAGGTAATAAAAAGCCAAGAACGGTTCTTTTAAAAACTGGATTGATAAGTGGCGGAATGGAAGCGCTTAGAGTAAGGATAAAGAATGAGGTTGGCCAAAAAAGATGATTTTCAGATAAATAAAGAATTTTTTTAAATTTAGCCTTGGCATTAATATGGGGAGTAGTGAAAAATTTTTTAATTGTGTAGCTAACATCGGTGACTCCCCATGCCCAACGTTTTTCTTGTTCATAACGATTAATAAATGTTTTAACATTTCCGCCAGAAAAAACAGCGTCCCCATTAACAATGGTATAAAGAGGAATTGTTTTTACTTTTTCACCAAAGGTAAAAAATGCTTGAAAATAAATATGCCAGTCTTCGGGGATTATGTCGACATCCCAAAACCCAATTTTTTCTAAAAGCCAGAGACTGGTAGAATAAGTAGAAATTTGAATTAAGTTTTCTTTTTGGGATAAAAAGGCAATCCTTAAGATGGAAGAAAGAGTGGCTTGAATTCTAATAAAAAATGGCAACTTCCAAAAATTATTATATAAAAGAACGGGCGCCCAATAAAAATGATAAATGCGATTTTCGTCTTTTAAGTATTGAAAAGTTAGGTAAGAAAAGTAATTTTTTGGTAGTAAGCTATCAGCATCGCAAATTGTGATTAGGACATTTTTTCGATCAAAAGAAATATTTTGGCAGTGTTCATCGACGATTTTGGCGGCAAATGTTTGATTACTCGCCTTTCCTTGTTCTTCATTTGCTTTTAATGGATGGTAAGAAGAGATAACTTCTTTGAAAAAAGATTGATATTTTTGGCGAATTATTTTTTCTTTTTTACTTGCTTCAACTTCCATTTCCTCAAAGGCTAAAACTAAAACTAAATTTTTGAATGGATAATCATTTTTAATGATATGATTGAGGGTTTGTTCTATTTTATGAAGCGGTTCTTTGTAATTTGGAATAATTATAAAATGCAAGATGCTGTTAGCTGATGGAAGCGATTGAATCTTTTTACTAAAAGGAATTCGAGTAAAATTAAGAATTGTTTTGTAGGAAATAACAGCGTAATAAGTAGTTGTTACAGCTTTATAAAAATAATAAAGATCAAAACTAATAATAAAATAAGCGACAATTGCCGGATGAAAGGGCGACATCCAAAGAGGAAAAGTAATTAGTGTCCATGTTAAGAATGGGACAATAATTTCAGAAAAACGATGAAAGAATCTTGACTTAATGATATTTTCTGCCATAAAATGTATCAGTATTATATCACTATTGTCTTTATCATTGCCAAGCTTCGCATATTATACGGTAGGAACAGTGAGTGCAGATTTTTCCTTTTTTTGGAGGAAACTTACTGAGGTTAATCTTATCGACGGTTGAAATAATATCATCTTTTAATTTTTCTATATCTTGGTTATTTCTTTTGAAGGATATTTTTTCCATTTCTTGTAGATAGTAAAAAGTGAGAGTAATGTTCTCTAGGGGTTTGTTATATAAATTTTTTTCACTGGCCGCTAAAGCATAAATTGAAAGCTGGAGACTTTTTTTTAATGTTTTTTCATTTGGTTTTTTCCCAGTTTTATAATCGATTATTTCCACTTGATTATTATTGCCGTTAACTCGGTCAATTTTCCCGGTGATGTAAATATTTCTATCGATTTTAATTTTAAAAAATTTTTCTAATCCTAAAATAGGAGAATTTGGAGGGTGGAACTTTGTAAAAAATTGTCGTAAGAGTTTTTCACCTTCTATTTTCCTCATTTCTTCGTGGGTCGAAGAGGCATAGCCCAAAGGAATCCACAATGAGTGATAAATTTTGAGTAAATGCCCAATATCAATTTTTGGATTTTTTAACCACTCAATATAAAATTGTTGGAGCGTTTTATGAATCGAGTCACCAAATGAAGCGGCGGCAGCGGTAATTGTGGGAATTTTAAGGACATATTGATATTTATATTGTAGGGGGCAGGTATTAAATGATTCTATTTGAGAATAAGAAAAACGTGTGAGATTTAATTTTTCTTTAATGAGTGGTTCAGCATTTATTTTGAAATCAAAAATGGAAAGTTGAGTTTTTTCTTCACTTTTTTTATTAGTTAGTAAACTTACTTTTTTTAGTAAATCCTCGCCAAGAGTTTCTACAATAAATGGGGAAATTTTTCTTTCACGTTTTCCTTCACCATAAAATTGAGAAGCGGAAAGATAAACAAAGTCTTTTGCACGAGTTAGACCCACATAGAATAAACGCCTTTCTTCTTCAAGGTGATAGTCGCCAATTGGCAAAATTTCTTTAATTAATTCTTGAGGAATGGGAATGATTTCTTTTTTTTCTCTGGTTGGAAAGCGATCGACAGTAAGATTGACTAAGAAAACGACGGGAAATTCTAGACCTTTGGCGGAATGAATAGTTAATATATTAATGGCATCGTATTCGGAAATGTCGGTAACAGCGGCTATTGGAGATTCCCCCAACTCCATACTCATATTAATATAATCGACAATGGCGGAGACACTGGCGTCTTCATGTTCTGATTCATAAGTTTTTAGACGTGAAAAAAATTTAGAGATATTGAGAGTGATTCGTTCATCCTTTTCAGTTTTATAAGTAACAATTTTTTTTAAGTAGCCAGTTTTGTCTAAAAAATCATAAAGAATTTGACCGGCGGTCATTTTTTTTAAAGAGCCTAAGTGGTGAATAATTAATTGGTTTAAAGTTGAAAGTTTTTCAATGGTTTCACTTTTGATTAATGGTAAATAATTTTTATAATTTAGATAAATTTCTTTTGGTGAGGGAGATTTTAAGGAGATGATTATTTCAATTGCTTGGAAAAGGGAAAGACTAATTTTTTTTGCAAAAGCATTCATTAAATTTAGGTCTAAAGAATCGATATTAAAAAGATCCATTAAGAGGAGGCGATAAAAAGAGGGAGAGTCCTCGACATTGTAAATAACTTTTAAATAAGCAATTAGGTCTTTGACCTCAGGTAATTTATATAAAGTGTTGGGGCCTAAAAATCGATATGGAAGACCATGATAGGCAAAGGTTGAAATAAAAGAGTCGGCGTGATTATTGGCACGAACAAGCAGAGCGAAATCAGAAAATTTGTAATTGTACTTTTCTTTTAAAAAAAGAATTTGTTTTGAAATTAAATCTGCTTCTTGATCGCCTTTATGAGATAAGGAAAAATGAACGGAATCTTTTGTGGGATTATTTTGGGCAATTAATTTTTTGGAAATGCCTAGTTTGGCTTCAAGGGTATCAGGGTCGTTGTGTTTGATTAATTTATAGGAGGCATCTAAAATTTCTTGAGAAGAACGATAATTTTTATTAAGAGTGATTTGTTTGGCTTTGGGATAGTCTTTCATAAAGGTGAGAATATTAGAGACTGAGGCGCCACGGAATTTATAGATGGCTTGAGAATCGTCGCCGACAACAGTGAGATTTGGCTTTGTTTTTTTGGGACAAAGAAGTTTTATTAGTTGATACTGGGCGATATTAGTATCCTGAAATTCATCAATTAAGACATGGGTAAATTGTTTTTGATATTTTTTTAGAATATTTTTTCTAGTGCGAAATACTAGAAGAAGATAATAAATAAGATCGGAAAAATCAAAAACTTGTTCATTAATTTTTAGTGTTTCGTAGAGTTTGTAGGCTTTTGCTAGCTCGATATTTTTTTCATGTTCAATTGTTTGTTCTTCTGTTTTTTTTGTCATCCCGACTAAATCGGGATCGTTGTTTTTAACTACGATTCTGAACGCTCCCGATGTTACATCGGGATTGCCAGAATGACGATAATTATTTACCCACTTAATATATTCCTCGGGCGATACATCTTCATCTTTTAATCTTGAAAAATGTTGAAGTAAAGCCTCTAGAAATTTATTGGGGTTGCCGGATGGACGAAAATATTTTAGATCAAAAAGAAAAAGATTTTTTTTAAGAAAAATTATTGTTTCGGCTTGAGTTAGTAATTTATAGTTAGAACTGAGACCAATATGACTGGCTTCAGCTCGAAGAATTTTGTCGGCAAAGGAATGGAAAGTCGAAATCCACATTTGAAAGTACCCATAAGGCATGGCTTTGTCGACTCGCTCTTCCATTTCAAAAGCGGCTTTTTCAGTGAATGTTAGGGCAAGAATATTTTCTGGTCGAACGCCTTTATTAATTAAGTTTTTTATTTTTTCAACGATGACGGTAGTTTTTCCGGTGCCAGCGCCAGCGACAATAAGCAGTGGGCCTTTAATTATTTCAACGGCTTTTTTCTGTTCTTCATTTAACATGTTTCCATTCTACTATGCTAGAAAGTATTTTTGAATCCATTAAAGAAGTTTTCTGATTTTTCTCCGACAAGTTTAAATTTATTATCTTTGACTAATATTGCCTGATGATCATTTAGGGCGACAATGGGGTATTTAGTTTTTAAAGCCGCATTTTTAATTATTTTCCGGTATTTTTCTTCAAAATGAGCGGAGATTAAAAAAGGAACAAAATTTAAAGCGGTTAGATTTGTTAGTCCGAACCGATTTCTATCTTGATGTTCCCAAGTGGATTGTTCAATTGTTGGACAGGTAATATAACTACCTGCGCTTATTCCAATATATATAATACCTTTATATACAGATTCTTTGATTATTCTGTCAAAACCGGTTTTTTTTATATAGTCTAAAAGAAAAAAAGTATTGCCACCGTTAACAAAAATAATATCTTTATTAGAAAGGGATATATTAAGTTCTTTTTGTGATTTGTCTCGAATATCGAATTCTTCAATATTAGTAATTCCTAATTTGTTTAATTGAGTAATATAAGTGTCTAACCATTTTGGTCTTGTAGCATGATCTCCAAATGAGGCAGTTGTGATATTAATTACTCTATTATCTTGAGGTGGTTTTGATAACAAACTTAAAAAATCTTTTTCTAGCTCTTTTTGAATTCCCTGGGATGTTAATAACAATTTCATAATAATAACACGATGTATTGATACATCGTGTTCTAATTAATAAAGTAAAATAATTCCGAGGACACCAATTATTGTTCCTAAGATTTTTTGAGATAAACGGTTTGTTTCTTTAAGAAATAAAATTCCCAGAATAACGGGCGAGATTAAAGAAAGGCTTTTATAAGCTGGAATAGTTTGTGAAACATCTGTTTTTTGAAGCACCCAAATGAATGCGGCCCAAGGAATTACTTTGACTATTGAGTTTAAGAAAACCAAATTTCCATGAGTTTTAATTAATCGCATACTATCTTTGACGGTATTTTTACTTAAAGTAAAAAAAGTGAAAACTAATAGGTTGTTTATAAAAATATAAGTAAATGATGAAAAATCTTTAAGAATCAATTTATCAAGAACTCCAGCGATAGCTGAGGTAAAAGCCATAAATAGCGCAAAAATTATCCCTTTATTAAAGGTAATTTTTTTTCCTTCGTAAAGAATTACGACTGAACTAATAAATATTAAAAATAAACCAAAGTATTTTTTAGTGGTATAAACTTCGTTAAGAAAGAAAATTCCAATTAAGGCGGCGACAACAACACTTAACTTGTGAATAATACTAACTGTCGAAGCATCGATTCTTTTATAAGCCTTAAAACTGAAAGTAGTACTAAATCCATAAATAATTACGGAAATGATTATTAGTAACCATATATATGGGGATCGCGAAATATAAAATTGATAAAAAATAAAAGGAAGAGAAATGATCGCAGACATTAAATTTGATGCAGAAGTATAAACATGAGACTTAAATCCTTTCTTTGAAAGCTCTTTACTTAAGACATTACTAATGCCTAGGACTAAACCGGAGAGTAATAGTATTGTTTGGTATGACATAATTTTATTTTATTTTATTTTGATCCTGCTACTACTCTTACCTCCTCTCGAGGTTTACACCCTCGCATCGGAGGGGCGAGAGTACAGGATCTGCGGGAAAATAAATTTTGTAATTTTATTTTCCCTTGACTTTTTTGTTAATGAATTATATTATATTGTAAAGAGAAAAAAATAATTATTTATTTTTTCTTCTATATTTCCGTTTTAATGCGGAAATTTTATTATTATTTGTAAGAAATTTAATACTATGGCACAAGGTGTATTTCAGAGGAACAAACCTCATTTAAATATCGGTACAATTGGTCACGTTGATCATGGAAAGACAACAACAACATCTGCAATCCATTATGTTCTTGCAAAAAAAGGTTTGGCAAAATTTTTGAAATATGAAGAAATTGATAAAGCTCCAGAAGAAAAAGCACGTGGAGTTACCATTAACCTTCATCACAGTGAATACGAAACAGCAAAAAGACATTATG
>CAYZAZ010000043.1:0-211 GCA_964476545.1 uncultured Gammaproteobacteria bacterium | reverse complement strand
TGCCCACATTGATGCTCCAGGTCATGCTGATTACATCAAAAACATGATTACTGGTGCCGCTCAAATGGATGGTGCTATCTTAGTTGTTTCAGCTCCAGATGGTCCAATGCCTCAAACAAGAGAACATATTTTATTGGCTCGTCAGGTTAACGTTCCAGCAATCGTTGTTTACCTTAACAAATGCGATATGGTACAGGACGCAGAGTTACTG